>DBFBFY010000171.1:0-17529 GCA_048201615.1 Collinsella sp. | reverse complement strand
GATTAACGTCGCCCCCTGTAACAAAGGCGAGGACTCCACCCGGAGCCCCCGCCTTTTTTCATTCCCTTCTGTAAGGTGCGGTGAAATAGGGATTGTTTAAACGTTTCAACCGCAAAATCAGTCCCTATTTCACCGCAACTTCCAGAAGGGCATAGAGGGAACTGCCCATTGAGTCTTTGTCGCGAACAGATCCTCAGCCAGAATTCCGTTCCGCCGATATTGCTCTGGACCGACCGAGTTTCCGCAGCTCGCCCGCCGGGCGGGGCGGTTAAGTTTGTCGCGAGTTCCGCACGCAAAGGAAAGCACTTAATGTGCTTTCCGTCTTGCGCAGGACTGTAGAGCAGCAAACTTAACCGCCCCACCCGGCGGGCGAGCGCAGGGATACGACATCTGTCCAACAATTCGTGTGAAACACAATGAAAAACCGTTTGATGTGAGTTAATATAAACAACGTCGTGAATCTGACTCCTGCCACATGCATGACAGGGGTTAAACACAAAAAGGAGTCAACTATGGTTTCTGAGAAGGCTACCCTCGTTAATCCTCAGGGTCTGCACATGCGTCCGGCTGGTCTGTTCGCCTCCACCATGGGCAAGTACGCCTGTGACGTGACGGTCGTCACCCCCGAGAAGGAGGTCAACGGCAAGTCCCCGATGGCCCTCATGGCTGCTGGTATCCCCTGCGGTACTGAGGTCGAGGTCAAGTGCGACGGCGCCGACGAGGCCGAGGCTCTGGCTGCTGCCATCGAGCTCATCAAGAGCGGTCTTGGCGAGTAGAACTCAAACGGGTCGCATGTTGAACAACTAAGTTCATATTTGGGGGCGCAGTGACCTGTTGTAAGGTAGCTGCGCTCTTTTGTTATGGATATGGCAAAACGCTTTATCACATGACACGGAGAGAGGAATGGGAATGTATCAGGGAGTCAACGCTTCCGAGGGCATCGGTATCGGCACCGTCATGGTCGCCGTCGATCCCGACTTGACGTTTGAGCCGCACGAGGTTGCTGATTCGGCAGCAGAGAAGGAGCGCTATCAGTCCGCTCTTTCGGTCTTCTGCGAGAAGACCCAGGCTCAGGCCGACCATATGAAGGAGACGGTGGGCGAGGCCGAGGCCGAGATCATGAGCGGACACATTGTCCTGGCTCAGGACCCGGGCATGACTGACGCCATCAACGCCGCCATTGACGGCGGTACCTGCGCCGAGCAGGCGCTCATGGACACCTCGACCATGTTTGAGAACATGTTCCTGTCCATGGACGACGAGATGTTCCGTCTGCGCGCGGCCGACATCGCCGACATCCGCACCGGTATTCTGGCCGAGCTGCTGGGCAAGGAGGTCGTCGACCTTTCCGTCCTGCCCGAGAACACCGTCGTTGTCGTGCACGACCTCACGCCGTCCATGACCGCCACGATCGATAAGGCCCACGTTGCCGGTATCGTCACCGAGACCGGTGGCCGCACGTCGCACTCCGCGATCATCGCGCGCGCCCTCGAGATCCCGGCTGTCCTTTCGGTTTCCAACAGCTGCACCGCGCTGCGCAACGGTATGACCGTTGTCGTCGACGGTGGCAAGGGTATCGTCGAGGCCGATCCCGACGAGGAGACGCTCGCTGCCTATACCGCCAAGGCCGAGGCCTTCGCTGCCGAGAAGGCGGCCCTCGAGGCCTTCCGTGGCAAGCCGTCCGTGACTGCCGATGGCATCAAGAAGATCATCGCCTGCAACATCGGTAACCCCGATGACGTGCCCAACGCGCTCGATCACGACGCCGAGGCCATCGGTCTGTTCCGCTCCGAGTTCCTGTTCATGGACTCTGCTGAGCTTCCTTCCGAGGAGGAGCAGTTCAACGCCTACCGTAAGGTCGCCAGCGCGCTCAAGGGTGCTCCGGTCATCATCCGCACGCTCGATGTGGGTGGCGACAAGGAGATTCCGTATCTGCATATGGTCAAGGAAGACAACCCCTTCATGGGCTTCCGCGCCGTGCGTTACTGCCTGGCCAATCCCGACCAGTACAAGGTCCAGCTCCGCGCTCTGCTGCGCGCTAGCGCCTTCGGTGACGTCAAGATCATGATCCCACTCGTCACCTGCGTCGAGGAGGTCTTGGCTGTCAAGGAGCTCGTCGAGCAGTGCAAGGCCGAGCTGACCGAAGAGGGTCGCAAGTTCAACGAGAACATCGAGGTCGGCATCATGGTCGAGACGCCCGCCGCTTCGCTGCTCGCAGACCGTCTTGCCGAGGTCGCCGACTTCTTCTCCATCGGCACCAACGACCTGATCGGCTACACCATGTGCGCCGACCGTGGCAACGACACCATCTCCAACCTGTACCAGGTGTACTATCCCGCCGTGCTCCGCTCGCTCAAGAACATCATCGAGAGCGGCGTGAAGGCCGGCATCATGGTCGGTATGTGCGGCGAGGCCGCTGCCGATCCGCTGCTCGAGCCGCTGCTGATCAGCTGGGGCCTGGAGGAGTTCTCGATGAGCGCTCCGTCGATCCTGCGCGCCCGCAAGACCATCAGCCAGTGGACCAAGGCCGAGTGCGACGAGCTCGCCGAGAAGGCGCTCGCCTGCAACACCGCCGCCGAGGTCAAGGCACTGCTCGAGTCCGCAGCTCGCTAATTTGGTATCAGAGGTAACCGCGTGGTTGGAATGGGCCGGCCACGCGGCCCTCACATATACAGGGGGTACTGTAAATGTTCTACACGCTAACCGCTAACCCGGCTGTCGACATGACGGTTTCGAGCTCTCCGCTCGAGCCCGACGAGAACGTCCGCACCGGCTCGGCCAGCTACACGGCTAACGGCAAGGGCCTCGACGTGTCCTTCGCCTTTAAGAAGATGGGCGTCGACACCGTCGCGCTCGGCTTCTTCGCCGGCTTCACGGGCAAGTTCATCGTCGAGGAGGTCATGAACCTGGGTTGCCTCTGCCGCCCGGTCTGGACCGACGGTATCACGCGCATTAACACCTACGTCAACGATGGCCAGCACGAGTACGGCATTCTGAACCCGGGTGCTCCGATCACGCCGCAGCACCAGGAGGAGCTCTACAACATCCTGGACACCGCGGGCGATCTCGAGTGCCTGATCGTCTCCGGCTCCGTGCCTCCCAAAGCTACGCCCGACTTCCTGGCTCAGGTCATGGAGCACGCTCAGGCCCGTGGCGCCGACGTCGTCCTGGACCTGTCCTCCGACAAGCTCAAGGAGCTCGCTCACAAGAAGCCGCTGCTCATCAAGCCGAACCATCACGAGATGAAGGCCATCTTCGGCGTGCCGGTCGACACCGACGACGAGGTTCGCGTTGCCATGAAGATGGCTCACGACGCTGGCGTTCAGAACGTGCTGCTCACCCGTGGTAGCCGCGGCGACGCTTACTTCTCCAACGGCGAGGACATCTGGTACGCCAAGCGTGAGTTCAACATCAAGCTGGTCTCTTCCGTCTGCGCCGGCGACTGCACCCTCGCTGCGTTCCTTCACAAGTGGTACAGGGATCGCGACAACGTCGAGGAGGCCATGAAGCTCGCTATGGCCACCGGCGCCAACGTTGCCGAGTCCGTCGGCATCGGCGACTTCGGTCACGTCGACGAGTACAGCAAGCGCGTTGCTGTCCGCAAGCTCGATCGTCAGTAATCGAAACGCGACATATTCGTGCGCATGCGGCGCCCCGGTTTCGGCTGGGGCGTCTTTTTGTTCCGCCACGGGGGAGAGGTGTCCCGCCGTACTTCATCGCTTCCACACCGTTCACCGAGTTGTCCTAGCCTTTTACCGATGCGTGGAATATACTTTCATTAACACGTTGCTTCGTGAAAGGAACATTCATGATTTACACGCTCACTGCAAATCCCGCCATTGACTACAACATCGCCTGCGACGGCCTTGCTGCCAACACCGTCACGCGTACTCGCAACGCCGTCTATACGCCCAACGGCAAGGGCCTCAACGTCTCGTTTACGCTTGACCACTACGGTGTCGACACCACGATCCTGGGCTTCTTCGCTGGCTTCTCGGGCGAGTTCATCGTCAAGGGCGCCGAGGCCCTGGGCGTGCCCGTCAAGCCCGTGTGGACCGACGGCATCACGCGCGTCAACGTGTTCCTCAATGCCGGCCCCGACACCGAGTACAACATGGTCAACGCCGGTGCCGCCATCAACGAGGCCAATGAGCAGGAGATGTTTGAGCTCATCGATTCGCTCGATGACATGACCTGCCTGGTAATCAGCGGCTCGCTGCCTCCCAACACTTCCGAGGGCTTCCTGGCCGAGGTTCTGCGCCGCGTCAAGGCCAAGGGTGCCGAGTTCGTTCTCGACATTTCGAGCCATCAGCTGGCAGATCTCATTGCCATGGAGCCGCTGCTGATCAAGCCCAATGACGACGAGTTGCTCGATATCTTTGGCATTAAGGTGAGCGGTGGCGACGATGAGTCCGTCAAGGGCGCTATGGCTGAGCTTCATGCCAAGGGCGCCAAGAACGTGCTGCTGACCCTCGGCGGCGCCGGTGCGTACTTCTCCAACGGCAAGCACATCTGGTTTGCCAATCGCACCTTCGACGTCAAGCTGCTGTCGACGGTGTGTGCCGGCGATTCCTCGCTCGCTGCCTTCCTGTCCGTGTGGCATGACGCCCCCGAGCGCGTCGAGGACGCCCTGCGCCTGTCGATGGCCACCGGTGCCAACGTGGTCGAGTGCCCCGGTTTGGGCGATTTTGCCAAGGTGGACGAATATAAGAAGCACATCGAGGTTCGCCAGGTCTGCTAGCCGCATCGATACATCGTTGCCGAACACCCGCTTTGGATTACCAAGGCGGGTGTTTTTTGCGCGCTGAACATATGTGGTGTCTGCTGTCTCGTTTTATCTAATCAACGACGCGATTGCGTGTGCGCGCTTTCTCGTTTCTTGTTAGACTTCTTGAGAACCATCGATTAACGCTCACAAGTGCAGGAGGCCATAGGCATGTGCAATGTTTCGCTCAACGGTACGCAACCGTCCGATGCGTCCCTACGCGTCCTGCGCGCGCTTGAGGCGGCTGGTCTTGAGGCTTGGTACGTGGGCGGTTGGGTGCGCGACGCCCTGATGGGGTGCCCCAGCCACGATGTTGATATGTGCTGTAGCGGCCTGTGGCAGGAGTCCAAGGCGGCGCTCGAGGCCGCCGGCATCGTGGTTGTGGAGTCGGGCATTAAATTTGGCGGAATCACGGCTATTTCCGATGGCGAGCGTATCGAGGTCACCACGTACCGTCTGGATGGCTTCTATACCGATGGGCGCCATCCTCAGAGCGTCGAGCGCGCCGCCTCGCTCGAGGACGATCTGGCGCGCCGCGACTTTACCGTCAACGCCATGGCCTGGCATCCCGAGCGCGGGCTTGTCGACCGCTACGACGGCCAGGGTGACGTGGAGCGCAAGCTGATTCGCGCTGTCGGCGATCCCAAGCGTCGCTTTAACGAGGACGCCCTGCGCATGCTGCGCGCGGTGCGCTTTGCCTGCCGCCTGGACTTTATGATTGAGCCCGAGACCAAGCGTGCGCTTGCCGAGTGCGCGCCGCTGCTCGATGCCGTAGCGCGCGAGCGTGTGGGTATTGAGCTCGAGGGCATTCTTTCGACCGGTCACGGGGGAGACGCCATGTTGCGCTACCCCGAGCTCATCTGCGCCGCTGTGCCCGAGTTGGCAGCGGGTCGCGGGTTTGATCAGCGAAGTGTCTATCATGCGTTTAACGTCTACGAGCATATCGCCCGTGTGCTGACGGTGGCAGGGGAGCTGGCGCTGTGCGACGGCGTCGCGCCATCGTCGAGCCTTATGTGGGCGGCGTTTTTGCACGATGTCTCCAAGCCCGAGTGCTTTACGGTCGATCACGCCGGCAGCGGACACTTCTACGGTCATCCCGAGCTCGGCGCCAAGAAAGCGCGCGTCATTATGGATCGCCTGGCGCTCTCGCACGACTTGGTGCGCGACGTGTGCCTGCTCATCAAATACCATGACAAACCGCTGCGTCCCGAGCGCTCCTGCCTGCTCAATATGATGCGCTTGCTTTCTGGCGAGGGCGTCGACACGGCCCGTCTGATTGACGAGCTCATGGACCTTAAGCGTGCTGACACGCTCGGCAAGGCCCCGTCGTGCTTCTATTACGTCGAGACGATCGAGGAGATGCGTGCACTCGCCCATAATCTGTTGGGGGCAGGGGAGCCCTATACGCTCAAGATGCTCGCCATCAACGGCGGCGACCTGATCCGTGCCGGAGTCAAGCCCGGGCCGGAACTGGGTCAACTTCTCAACTCCGCCCTCGACGCCGTGATCGAAGACAACATTCCCAACGAGCGCGAAGCTCTTTTGGTCCATCTCAACTTGAATTAGCTACTCAGTTTACCTGCGTGTTCCATAACCTGCCGACAATTTTTCGGCAATTTGGAATTTCTTCTTGCGCTGACGTTTTTTGTCCCGTAATATATTTTCTCGCAGCACGGCAGTGCAGATGTCATGTGGCCCGTTCGTCTAGCGGTTTAGGACGCCGCCCTCTCAAGGCGGAGATCACCAGTTCGAATCTGGTACGGGCTACCACTTCTTTTCTGCTGAGGCCTATGGCCCGTTCGTCTAGCGGTTTAGGACGCCGCCCTCTCAAGGCGGAGATCACCAGTTCGAATCTGGTACGGGCTACCATGCATCTCATACCCGGTCTTCCCATAGAAGGCCGGGTTTTTTATTTTCAAACAACCGTCTGCAATTCCCGTTTGAACCAGAGCTTTGCGTTCTGCCTATGGCCCTTACGGGTACAATATCCAAGATATTTTGACTGTTAGAAGGAGTCTCATGACGGAGTCCTCTCAGCATACGTCTAAGCCCCAGGTCGAGGTTGAGGCCTCGGGCGGAGATGACAATAAGAGCGCACGCCGTGGCGCCATCTTTATCGGCGTCGTGCTGGTGGGTTATATCGTCTATCTGGTGGTAACCGGGCAGATGGGGCAGTTCTGGGCCGCTATGTCAAGCGTCCAGGCGCCATGGCTCGTTGTCGCGTGTCTTTGCATGTTCATGTATCTGTTCTTTGGCATTGTGGCCTATGCGATCGCTGTCTGGCTCGACCCCAATTCGCCCGTCGGTATTCGCGACCTCATTTCGGTCGAGGCGAGTGGCATCTTCTTTGGCAACTTGACGCCTATGATGATGGGCTCGACTCCCGCCCAGATCTACCGCCTGACCAAAGCGGGCCAAAATGTCGGCGAGGCCGGAGCCACGCAGTTCACGCGCTTTATCGTGTACCAGTTTGGCCTCGTTGCCTGGGGCGCTATCCTCCTGCTTGCTCGCATGCCGTTTTTTGCCGAGCGCTATGGCGACATGACGCTGCTGTGCGTCTTTAGCTTTGGTGGGCACTGCTGCATCTTGCTTGGCATCTTCGCCGTCGCGCTCATGCCTAAGACCGTCACGCGCGTCGCCCATTGCATCATCAATTGGCTCGAGCGCATTGGTGTCTCGGCCACTAAGATCGAGAGTTGGCGCACGTTTGTCGATGGCGAGATCTACTCGTTCTCCGAGAAGTTCAAGCTTTCGGCTGGCCACTTTTCGTCCATGCTGCTCACGGTGGTCATCACCATGCTACAGCTCGCGTTTTTCTACCTCGTGCCGTATTTCCTGATGCTTGCCTTTGGCCACCACGAGGTCGACTTTTTCTCGGTCATGGCCGCGAGCGCCTTTGTCCAGCTGTTGAGCTCTGCGGTCCCCCTGCCCGGTGGAACTGGTGGCGCTGAGGGCGGCTTTGCATTGTTCTTGGGTCATTTCTTTGGGTCGGCATCGACCGCCGGCTATCTGCTGTGGCGCCTCATTACGTTTATTGCGCCGACCATTTTGGCTGCGCCCCTGCTGGGCCTTAAGAGTGCCCACAACGAGAGCATCCATGCGCGCTGGGATCGCGTGATGCGCAAGCTCGGTCGCATGCCTCAAACGCCCTCTGCGCCCACAAAGCCCCACCCCACGAATGCTGTTACCGTTGATCCCAAGAAGCAGGCTCAGAAGGCTTCTGGGACCGCTAAGCCGGCTCATAAAGCCTATGTGCGCCAGACAGGCGACGGTATTCGCGTATCTCCGTCGGCACTCAATAAGAAGAAGCACCCTAAGTCGCAGTAGGGCAGTCGTGCGTTCTTCATGATGCGGGGCATATTTGTGCTGTATGGGGGATAATCCTCTTACGTAGATTATCTCTCATCTGTTGATGAATGCTCGCATATCGAAGGGACACGCCCATGGCAACCAGCAAACCGCGTCTTGACCGCCGCATTGTTCGCAGCCGTAATGCCATCCTTTCCGCTTTCGAGCGCCTGCTCATGGAAAAGCCGCTGGCAGACATTACGGTGAGTGCCATCGCGCGCGAGGCCAATGTCGACCGCAAGACCTTTTACGTTCACTTTGGTACGGTTGACGGCCTGCTCGATGCCATTGCCGTCGATGTGGTGGAGATGATTGTCGACTCGGTCGAGAAAACCCTTGCTTCAATGGACGGCGACACCAACGAGCGCGCCCTGGGCGCGGCGGCGACCTTCTTTAAAACCGTTAACGAGGCACTGTGTAACAACTTAGTGCTCAATCGTCAGCTGATCGAGAACATTCCGCTCGACGACTTTATGGCTCGCCTGCGCGAACCGCTCGAGCACGAGATTGCCGAACGCGATCTGCTGCCCCAAGGTCTCAAGGACGAGATGTTCGACTACTATCTGGCGTTTTTGCTGTCGGGTATTATCGGTATCTATCGCACGTGGGCGCTGTCTGACGGCTCGGTTCCTATCGAGCGCGTCTCTGAGGTCGCCAACGACCTGACTCTCAACGGTCTGTCGAGTCTGGAATCTCGCTTGGATTAGGCCTAGTTGGGCTCGTCGGCGTGGAAATTCCTGTTCACGAGGTTCTCCGGCGCCTTGTAGACCTCGCCGCGTAGGAGCTGTAGCCTGAGGATCCCTAAAAGAAGGTCCAGTTTATCATTCCCACTCCAATTGGGAATCCTCCGATGCGCCTTCGCACGCTTGCATGACCTCGATACCATGCGATCGTGCGAACTCGACGAGCTCTGCGTTGCGGGCGTTTATGGTGCCGAAGGCGGCGGGGCACACGATAAGACGCGCGCAGTGGACGAGGAGCTCTTTGGCGCGGGCTATGGTTTTATCCCCGATCGGCTCGAAGGCGCGCTCGGCCACGCATTCCGTCGCCAGGTCGCGCGCAAGCTCGCAGTCGATGTCCCCTTCGTGCAGAACGCCCGCGTAGAACGCCTTGCCCTGCCGGATTAGCTGGCGAAACACAGCTGACCCCGTACCTGCGCCGGCGATGACGAACGTGTGCGCATCGCCGTGTGGGCGCCCAATTTCCACGCTGCCGAAGCGCTCGTTGAAGGTGCCATGTTTAAGGCCGTAGAGCTCGCCAATCGTCTCGCGCGTGAATATGTCCTCGGGTGCGCCGGCGCGGAAGACCCGGCCGTCCTTCACGCAAATCACCTTGTCGGCGCTTTTCTGCGCGAGCTCGAGTTCGTGGATGGACATGATGACAGCAACATTCCGCGATTTCGCAAGGTGGCGAAGTATTCGCAGCAGGTCGATCTGGTAGCGTATATCGAGATATGACGTGGGCTCGTCGAGCACGAGCACACGCGGATCCTGCGCGATGGCGCGTGCGAGCATGACGCGCTGGCGTTGCCCGTCGCTTATCTGCATGAAGTCGCGCTCGGCGAACTCTTCCACATGTGCGGTTTTCATGGCCTCGTCGACCCGACTATGGTCGTCGGGCGAGAGTGTGCCCATTCGCCCGGTGTAGGGATGCCTTCCCGCCTCTACGATATCGCGGCAGGTGAGGAGCTCGGTCCGGGGTCGATCTGTCAGCATAACGGCAAGGTTCCTTGCGAACTCCGCTGTCTTCCATCGGGAAATCTCCCGCCCGTCGAGCTCGACCGCGCCGGCAAGCGGTGCCAGATGGCGTGTGATGGTTTTCAAGATGGTCGACTTGCCCGAGCCGTTCGGCCCGATGAGCGCCACGACGTCGCCCGCGCGAACCTCCAGCTCGACGCCTTCGGCTACGACCTTCTTGTCGTAGCCCGCCGACAGGTCGCTTATGCGGAAAAGCGGCGCTCCGTCAGCCTTCGTTGCGACCGGGGTTTCGAGGTTCGACTCCGCTCGGAGGAGGCGTTTCGCGCGCAGTTCCGCGCGAGTCGAAAGTGCCTTCTGGCGCTTTCGTGCGAGCTTAGGACTGTTTAAGCATGGAATGTCCCCTCCGAGCGTTTTGGGCTGCGGCACGAATTTCCCCATCTACCTCACCCGCTTCTTCAACATGAGTGCGATAACCACCGGCGCGCCGAAGATGGCGGTGACGGCGCTGATGGAAAGCTCGACGGGGGAGAACAGCGTGCGCGCGATCAAATCGCAGCCCGCGCAGAAGATGGCGCCTCCCAAGAAGCACGCAGGAATCACGCGGATGGGCTTCGACGACTTCAGCGCCGACTTAACGAGATGCGGAACCGCGATGCCTACGAACGACACCGGACCAGCGAACGCGGTCACGCAGGCGGAGAGCATGCTCGCTAGAAGGACGAGCACCACGCGGAAGCGTGCGACGTTCACGCCGACGCTTTTTGCGTAGGCTTCTCCCAGCTGGAAGGCGGAAAGGGGCTTCGATATCGCGAATACGCATGCGCTCACGGTGATCACCACGACCGCGATGGCCGCGACGTCGTCCCAGCTCGAACCCGAGAAGCTACCCAAAGACCAGTTGTGCAGGTTCACGATGGACTGGTCGTCGGCGAAGGCGATGAGGAAGTTCGTCGCCGCCGAGCAGATGTATCCCACCATGACGCCCGCCACGATGAGCATGGCCATGGAACTTATGCGCCGTGCGATGAGGAGCACGAAGCCGATGGTGATAAGCGAGCCCAGAAACGCTGCGACCACCAGGGCCGGCGAGGACATGGCCTGGTTCGCGCCCAGAAGCACGATCATCGTAAGCGCGACGACGAACTTTGCGCCCGAGGAGACGCCCAAGATGAACGGGTCGGCGATGGGGTTGTTGAAAAACGTCTGCAGCAGGAACCCGGAGAGCGAAAGTGCCCCGCCGAGAAGCACGGCTGAAAGCACGCGCGGCAGGCGAATCTCCCAGATGACTTGGCTTTCCATGGAATTGGCCGCGCCGCCCGAAAGGATGCCGGGGATGTGGTCTGCGGGCACGAGCACGCTCCCGATGCACAGGTTGGCCCCGACGAGCACGATGATGACAACAGCGAGCAGCGCCGTCACGACGCGACACCGCGCGGCGCGCCCCGATTCGTCGTATGTCATGGAAAGCCGGCTTCTCATGACGCTAGCCAAGCTTCCTCAGATAATGGAAGTCGCTCGCGTCATCGCCGGTGAACGCCCCGTGCAGCTCGTCGATAATGTCGGCGGTAGAAGTCATCTGCTGGTACATGTCGGCGCTTGTGACCCAGACGTTGCCGTTCTTTACGGCTTTGAACTGCGACAATAGCGCGTTTTTGCCTACGAAGTCTTTCAAGGTGGCAACCGATTCGTCGATGGTGCCGTTGTAGACGATGATGTCGGCATCCTTCGCCGTCGCGTAGAAGCGCTCCATTTCGAGCGTTACTGACGAACCTGACGTCGACGCCGTCTGCGCTTCATCGAGCGCGTAGCTGCCGCCTGCAAGCTCGATCATCTGCGCCACGTAGTCGCCCGCCCGCCGCGTGACGGCGGCCCCGTTCGAGTTAATGTAGAAATACGCCACGGTTTTACCTGACGACGCGAGCCCCGACGTTTGCTCGACGCGAGCCTTCTGCTCGTTGAACAGGTGCGCGGCCTCGTCTTCCTTGTCGAATAGGACGCCGAAAAGCTTAATCCACTCGACGCGCCCGAGTGCTTCGGGCTCGCTCGACGACTGTTCGGTGAGCACGACGAGCCCGAGCTTCTGCAGCTTTTTCTTCACATCGGGCGTGTGGTTGATCATGGTGTTCTCGATGGCGAGCGTGCAGCCCGAGGCCGATATTTGCTCGTAGTCGGGCGCGCTGTACTTGCCGCCGTAGGTGATCGCCCCACTTTCGAGCGCGCTTTTGAAGCCCGCGACCGAGCAATCGTCGGCCTTCGTGCCCGACATGAGGATATTGTCGTTCGCATCGAGCGCGTCGACCAGGCACATCGTCGCCGACGACACGAGGTACACCTTGTCGGCGGGGCGCCTTATGACCGCGATGTCGGAGCTCAACCCATCAGGTACCTTCGCATCTTGCGGCACCACGAGGAAGCGCTCCCCGTTCGAAATGCAGATAAGCCGCAGGCCGCCTTCGAACTCGTCGACAGTGAAGTGCTCGGCGTATTCAAGCTGAAGCGTCCCCGTCGGCTTCCAGCCGCAGCCCAAATCGGCGTTGTGGAAGTCGGCCGCGGCGCTTGAAGCCGTTCCCGCAGGGGAGCCGCCGCTTGCTTCGTCGCCCGATTTCTCCTTCATGGTGGATGAGTCGAAGTAGAGCGTGTAGTCGATGGTGTGCGGCGTCGACATGGCGACGGTCTCGGCCGACACGGCGATGTCCTCGTCGAGCGTGACGGGTATCTCGAACGTGGAGTTGCCGCCGTCGTTTACGGGCGCGTAGTCCACGCCGTCGACGGTCATCTTGTCGTAGTTCGAACTCGACCAGGTGATGGTCGCGGTGTAGGTGTCGCCATCCTTCACAATTGTGGTGGGTGAGGCGATGCTTGCGCGCCCTGACCCGCCGGAGAGCGAGACGCTCACAGTGTATTCCTGAGAGCCTGCCGTGCCACCGGTCGCGTTCGGGCTCGCACTGCACCCCGCGAAGGGAAGCGCGAGCAGGGCGACGAGAACGCAGGCGATCGCGCGCACCGCGATGCTGCGACGCTTCCTGCTTTCCCCCTTGGGAAGAATCGACCGCATGGCGTTACTTCAGTGCGTCGGCGCGCAGATCGACGCCGGCGGATTCGAACACGAGCGTGCGGTCGTACCACTGCTCTTTTCTAATACTCCACGCGGCGCAGGCGGTGTCCTCGTCGAGCGCTTCAACGGGCACGTCGTAGGTGTACTTGCCTTCCGCGTTTTCCACATAGGGGATGAAGTCGGCCTCGCTCGCGGCGGCAGCCTCGTCGCCCGTGCCCATGAAGAGCTTGCCGTAGCCCGTGCCGGAAAGCGTCATCACGCAGTGCATGGAGCCGTTTTCCACGATGAGCTGGGCGTCCACAATCCTGAACATGTTCGAGCTGGAATCTACGGTGATCGGATAGGTGCCGTCGGCCACCTTGTCGGCGGTGATGGGGGCAGCGCTTGCGCCCTCGGGCGCATCGGCCGCCTGTTCGGTCTTTTCCTGGGAATCGGCATCGCTTGCCTTTGCGCTGTCGATTGAATTTCCGCCGCAGCCGGCGAGCGAGAACGCGAAAAGCGCCGCTGACAGGGCGAAGGCGAGGGTTTTCTTCAACATGGAGGGGGTTCCTTTCAATCGCTTCGACCGCCCGCGCCGTGCGGTGGGCTGGCGGGATGCGAATGCAACGGGCATGCGCCGTCAGTCGGGGAAGGCGCATGCCCGTTGCACGGGGACGCGACCGGCGCCCCCGTGCGCGGCGAGTTTACAGCTTGGCGATGGCGTCGTCCACGTGCGAGACGTAGATTTCGTCGACCGCGACGTTCTGTCCCAGACCCTGGAGCAGGCACGTCACTTCGAAGCCGGCGGCCACGAACTTCGCAGCCCAGCTGTCGGGGTCGGTCTCGTCTGCCATGTCGTTGTTCGCGTGGTCGCCCGCGACCACCATGAACGGCGCGAGCACGGCCTTCTTGTAGCCTGCGGCGCTCGCGGCGGCGATAACATCCTCGCAGGTCGGTTCAGCCTCGACGGTGCCGACGAAGAACTGCGTCAAGCCCTCGTTCTTGAACACTTCCTGCATCTTGGCATAGTCGGCGTTGGAATCGGCTTCGGTGCCGTGACCCATGAGGCACAGCGCCGTCTTGCCGTCGTCGAAGGACGCCATGTTCTCCTTAATGGCTGCGGCCACCTTCTTGTAGTCGTCGTCGGAGGTGAGCAGCGGGTCGCCGAGCGAGATCTTGTCGAACTTGTCGGCGTACTTGTCGAGCTCGTCTTTCACGTCGGTGTATTCCAGGCCACCCATGAGATGCGTCGGCTGCACGACGATTTCCTTCACGCCGTCTTTCACGCAGCGGTCGAGCGCCTCGGTCATGTTGTCGATCGTGATGCCGTCGCGCTTCTTCAGCTTGTCGATGATGATCTGCGCGGTGAAGGCGCGGCGGATGTCGTAGCCCTGCCAGTACTTCTCGCGGATAGCGTCTTCGATGGCGCCGATGGTGATGTGGCGCGAGTCGTTGTAGCTCGTGCCGAAGCTCGTGACGAGGATGACCGGCTTCACGGCCTTCTCCTTTTCACTCGATTTCTCGGAACTCGCGGAGGTGTTGGAGCAGCCCGCGAGCGCGACTCCGGCGAGCGCGACGGCTCCGGTTGCTGCGGCGCCCATGAAGCCGCGGCGTGACATCTGGTCGGACATGGTTTTTCCTTTCCTCGGTTTGCCGGTCCCCCGGCGACAGTTGCTTGTCGGCACAAGCGAAAGAAAAGCGCACCCCTCGGGGTTCACAAGGAGCTAACGCCACGGCGATGCCGTGAGGAAAAGGCGAAGCAGTCTGGCTTGGGGCGCGAGGCGGTTCGCCCGCGCGTCCTATACAGTAATGTCCCTTGCCCAGGATTCCCACCTGGTTCCCTCCGCAAGCCAGCGCGGGCTGTGCGGCGCCCCGCCGGTCATTTCCTTTTATCCGATTGTCATATGCTCGTTGCCGAATCTTTTACTATGATAGTGGGCACTTGTGAACGTGTCAAAGCCAGGGCGGGCGGCATTGCGCCTCCTGCCTGCGTATTTGCGCCGATTGCGCCGCATGCGCCGTGTTTTGCCCGCTGCGCGAATGGCGGCGTAAACGGTTGCGATGAGAAACGGGAAGGGAAGGCTCGGATGATTCATATCGTTGGCGCAGGCTCGGGCGCCGCCGACCTTATCACGCTGCGCGGGGCGCGCCTTCTGCGCGCGGCCGACGTGGTCGTTTGGGCGGGAAGCCTTGTGAACCCCGAGCTGCTCGCTGAGTGCAAGGAATCCTGTGTCGTCTACGACAGCGCGCACATGACCTTGGAGGAAGTGCTCGACGTGATGTGCGCGGCGGATGCGCGGGGCGAGGAAGTGGTGCGCCTGCACACAGGCGACCCGTCCCTGTACGGCGCCATCCAGGAGCAGATGGACGCACTCGACGCGCGCGGCGTGGACTACGAGGTGGTGCCCGGCGTGTCGAGCTTTTGCGGTGCCGCGGCGGCGCTTCGCCAGGAATACACGCTGCCGGGAATCAGCCAGTCGGTCGTGATCACGCGGCTTTCCGGGCGCACCCCCATGCCCGCGGGCGAGGGCATGCGCACCATGGCGGAAAGCGGCTCGACTATGGTCATCTTCCTGAGCTCGGGTATGCTCGCCGAGCTTTCCGCCGAGCTTTTGGCCGCGGGCCGCAGCTCCGACGAGCCGGCGGCGCTCGTGTACAAGGCGACCTGGCCTGAGGAGCGCGTGGTGCGATGCACAGTGGGCACGCTCGCCGATGCGGGCGCGCGAGAGGGCATCGACCGCACGGCGCTCGTGGTGGTGGGCCGCGTGCTCGGAGCTCGCGGCGGGCTTGCGCACAACGGCGCGCAAGCGGAGTCGTACGAGCGCAGCAAGCTTTACGACCCTTCGTTTGCCACGGGGTATCGGAAGGCGAGCAGCTAGCGTGGCCTTCGAGCATTACATATATACCGGGACGACCCGCCTGCGCTGCGGCTACACCACGGGGAGCTGCGCCGCGCTCGCGGCGAAGGCAGCCTGCGAGATGCTTTTGTCACGAAAGCCCGTCGGCCTCGTGTCGATCGTCACCCCCGGCGGGCTGCCCGTCGAGGCGAACGTGGTCGACGCATGCATCGGCGAGGGGTGTGCCCAGTGCGCCGTGCGAAAGGACGCAGGCGACGATGCCGATGTGACCGACGGCGTGCTCGTGTACGCGCGCGTGGAACATGCGGGGTCGGGCACGGGTGCTGCGGGCAGCAAGGACGTGCCCGCGCACGAATCGGAAGTTTCCGTCGATGGCGGCGTGGGCGTGGGGCGCGTGACGTTGCCCGGGCTCGAGCAGCCGGTGGGGGCGGCCGCCATCAACGCGACGCCGCGCGCGATGATCACTTCGGCGGTGCGCGAGGTGTGTGCCGCGCACGGCTTTTCTGGAAATATTGCTGTGACGATTTCGGTACCCGAGGGTGTTGCCCTTGCCGAAAAGACCTTTAACCCGCACCTGGGGATAGAGGACGGCATCTCCATCCTGGGTACGACGGGCATCGTCGAGCCGCGCAGTCTCGCTGCCTTGCGCGACAGCATCGAGCTCGAGATCCGGCAGCATGCGGCTATGGGGCGGCGCGGAGTCGTGCTCACGCCTGGCAACTACGGCGGGCAGTTCATCTCGGGGCATTTTCACCTAAACGGTGCGCCGGTGGTCTTCATCTCCAACTTTGTGGGCGATGCGATTGATTGCTGCGTTCGCGAGGGATTCACCAATGTCCTTCTTGTGGGACACATCGGCAAGCTGGTGAAGGTCGCTGGCGGCATCATGGACACCCATTCGCGTACCGCCGACTGCCGCGCGGAGATTCTGGCCGCCCACGCGGCCTTGGCCGGCGCGGGCGCGAAGACCGTGCGCGAGATCATGTCGTCGGTCACGACCACGGCGGCGCTCGAGGTAATCGAGGCCGCCGGCGTGGGGGACGCTGCGCGCGCCTCGCTCGCTGCGGCAATCGAGGACAGGTTGCGCCGCCGCGCGGCGGGCGCATGCGACATCGCCGCGGTCGTGTTCGACGCCGAGCGCCGCGAGCTTTTCCGCACGTCGGGCGCCGAAGCAGTTATCGGGGAATTGGGGGCGACGTATGAGTAAAGGCGTGCTGTACGGGGTGGGAACGGGGCCTGGCGACCCCGAGCTGCTCACGATCAAGGCCGTCCGCACAATCGAATCGTGTCCGGTCATCGCCGCGCCGCAGACGGCGGACGGGGCCATGGTCGCGCTCGATATCGTGCGCGGCGCCGTCGACCTTACAGGCAAGACGGTGATCCCCGTGCGGTTCTCGATGACGCGCGACGCCGAGCGCCGCGCGGCCGAGCATGCCTCGCTTGTTCGCGAGCTTGTCGCGCACCTGGATGCGGCCCGCGACGTCGCGCTGCTGAACCTGGGGGACCCTAGCATCTACGCCACCTTCCAGCGCATAGCGCCCGACGTGCGCGCCCGCGGGTTCGAGGCGCGTGCCATTCCCGGCGTGCCGAGCTTCTGCGCGGTCGCCGCGGCGCTCGAGCGCGACCTCACGCCCGAGATGTCGTCGCCTCTGCACATCGTGCCCGGCGGCTACGACGACGTGCGCCGCGCAATCGCCTGGCCGGGGACGAAGGTGGTCATGAAGGCGCGCCGCTCGCTTGCGGACACGAAGCACTTCCTTTGCGAGGAGGGCGCCTTCGACGGTGCCGAGCTCGTAGAGGACTGTGGGCTTCCGGGCGAGCGCGTGT
>DBFBFY010000170.1:0-4573 GCA_048201615.1 Collinsella sp. | reverse complement strand
TGACGTTCAACTTCAAGGGCGCGACCAGAAGGTCAGCGCCCTTTCGTTTCACGTCACCTTGTCTCAAATGCGGCCCGCTCGCTGTCGTTGCCAAAACATCGGCGCTTCCGTTGTTGGCACTTGGGGACGTTCCTTTTGTGCCGGCACTTTGGGACACTCCTTGCCATTGGTGCAAAGCAACCTGTCCCCATTGCGTCAAGCGGCGTGTGCCGTTAAGCGGAGAGGCGTATTGTTGACCCACCGTTTGGGCATACAATTGCTATTGGCTTGTTGCGGTGAAGGTTTGTCCGCTCCGCAGCGTTTTCTACGGTTAAAGGAGTATGTATGTCCGTTGAGGTCATGAGGTCTGTGATCGACGCCGCCGAGGGTCGCGTGCCCATCGACACGCTGTTTACCAATGCACAGATTGTCGACGTGTATGGACAGCGCGTGGCGCCCGGCAGCGTTGCCGTCAAGGACGGTGTGATCGTCGGCGTGCTCTACGATGGTCGCGACGATGCCGCTGGCACCTATGAGGCAACTGAGGTCATCGACTGCCAGGGTCGCTATCTTGCTCCCGGTTTTATTGACGGGCATCTGCATATCGAGTCTTCGAACATCCGTCCCGCCGAGTATGCTCGCATGGCGGCGACGCGCGGTACCACCACCGCCATTGCCGACAGCCACGAGATCGCCAACGTGGCGGGGCTCGACGGCCTGCGCTTTATGATCGAGGACGGTCGCCGCGCGCCCATTTCCATCAAGTACATGATGCCCTCATGCGTGCCCGCGCTGCCCGATGAGCAAGCGGGCGCTGTGATTACCGCTGCTGACATGCAGGCGTTTTTTGCCGAGCATCCGGGCGACGTTTTTGGCCTGGGCGAGATGATGAACCTGCCGGGCGTCTTTATGGCCGATCCCGAGACCTGCGCTCGCATCGATGCTGCCAACCAGACGCCGTCCAAGCAGGTCGACGGCCATGCTCCGCTCGTTGCCGGCAAGGACCTCAATGCCTATGCCGCGGCGGGTATTATTGCCGACCACGAGTCGACGATTCCCGAGGAGGCGCTCGACAAGCTGTCTCGCGGCATGTACGTGATGCTGCGCGAGGGTACGTGCAGCCATGATCTGGCCAGCCTGTCGCCGATGCTGCTGGAGAATCCCGCGCGCGCCCGCCGCTGCTGCTTTGCGACTGACGACCGCGCTCCTTCCGATGCGCTTGCAACCGGCATGATCGACAATGCCTGCCGCGTGGCGATTGAGGCCGGTATCGACCCCGTTGTCGCTATCTCTATGGCGTCCCTCTCCACGGCCGAGGCGTTTGGCCTGGATCACGGCTGCCGCGACCCGCACGAGCTCCGCGGTGCGATTGCCCCGGGCAAGCGTGCCGACCTGCTGGTGCTCAATGACCTGACGTTTGCCACGGCTCCGCATCGTGTATATGCCGCCGGTGCCCTGGTGGCGCAGGACGGCACCTTTGTGGGCGAGATCGCACCCGAGATGGCCGAGGTTGCGGCCCTTGCCGATGAGCTGCGCGCCTCCGTTAAGCTGCCGAAGCTTTCGCTCGACGTATTCGACTATGCCTTTAAGCCGGGCGAGGCCGTGATTGACGTGGTGCCGGGCAAGGCCATCACGGGCATGGTTCGTCCCGAGAGCGCCGAGGGCCTGCGCCGTATTATGCTGATCGAGCGCCACGGCCGCGGCGTGTCGCTGCAGGCCGAGGGCGCCGACGGTGACGGCCCCGCTGGCCTGGGACTCGTTGGCAAGCATATCGGCCGCGGCTGGGTGCGCGGCTTTACCATCACGGGTGGTGCCATCGCCTCGACGATCGGACACGACTCGCACAACGTGTGCGTCGTGGGCGACAACGCCGCCGATATGATGGCCGCCGTTGATGCCGTGGGCCAGGGCGGTCACGTGCTGGTGCGCAACGGCGAGGTCGTGGCGCGCATTCCGCTGGCGCTCGGTGGCCTGATGAGCGAGGGCACGGCCGAGGATGTCGCCGCGCAGCACGACGACTTTATGGTCAAGGCGCGTGCCATGGGCATCGAGCCGCCGCTCGACCCCATCATGGGCATCATTTTCCTGCCCCTGCCGGTGATCCCGACGCTCCGCATCCGCCCCGAGGGCATGTTCGACGTCACGACCTTCACCTACGCCGACTAGTCATCGGGGACGTTCTTAAACGACTAGTCATCGGGGACACTCTTTGGCGGGCTGCCTGACGTCGCGACCGTAGGACCTCTGACGCGCGTGAGCTATTTGCTAGGTCCTTGTAACGTTTGCGCCCGCGGAGTCTTACCTGAGCTCCCTTTGGGTACGTTGGAATTGGATACACGTTCGATTCCAACAAGCCCGAAGGGAGCTTTTCCATGTTTAAACTGATTGCATCCGATATGGACGGCACGTTGCTTGACGAAAACAGCCAGGTGCCTCCCGAGACCTACGAACTGATTCTGGCGCTACACGAGCATGGCGTGCATTTTGCCGCATCGTCAGGTCGCCGCTACGATCGCCTGTGCGAGTTCTTTGCGCCCGTTCGCGACAAGATGGACTTTGTCGCCGCTAACGGTGCCCAGGTCTACGCCGACGGCAAAATGGTAGACCGTGAGGTGTATTCGCACCTGGCGATTCGAAAGCTCGCCCAAGCAGTCGCGACGTTTCCCAATCTGCATCTTGCGCTCTTTGACCGAACCAAGTCCTTCCTGCTCGATGACGAGTGCAAGTTCGTGCGTGAGGTCGATAAGGACCTTCCCAATGCCGAGCGTATTTGGGAGCTGCCCGATCCGGGCGTAAATATCATCAAGGCGAGTATCTTTTGCGATGACGGTGTCGTTATGGACAGCGCCTACGTGCTACAGCGCGAACTTGGTCAGCTCTTTACTTTTGCGCCTTCGGGCAACGCGTGGATCGATGCCATGCAGCCCGGTGTGTCGAAGGCCTCGGGCATCGCACAGCTCGCGGAGCATTACGGCATTGGACGCGACGAGATCATGGCGTTTGGCGACTCGATGAACGACTACGAGATCATTCGCTTTGTCGGCACGGGCTGCGCGATGGAAAACGCGCGCCCCGCGCTCAAAGCGGTTGCCGATCGCGTCGTAGGCTGCAACCGCGACCACGCTGTCCAGCAGGAACTCCGCCGTGTTCTGGAGAGCCTCGCCTAATCCGGCAGATGGGGATGTTCCCTTTCTGCCGGCAGTGGGGGACAGTCCTTGCAGCTTTTTCGCGAAGAGTGTCCCCAACGACTACTGTGACCAGGGTAGCTAATTTGGGACGGGGCTATTTTAGCTACCCTGCCGGGTTGATGCTGCTAGGCGAGGGCGGCCATGATGGTGCGGGCGACGCCGTCGTGATCGTTGTCGTATTCGGTGATGGCGTCGGCGGCCTCGCGATCCTCGGGCTCGGCGTTGATCATGGCCATGCCGTGGCCCGCTGCCTGCAGCATGGGAATGTCGTTGATGTTGTCGCCGAACGCCCAGGCGTCGGCGAGACGCTCACCCAGGTGCTCGCATAGCCACGTGAGGGCCGTTCCCTTGGTGGCGCCTTCGCCCATAACCTCGATATTCATGGCGTACGAACGCGTGACCTCAATGCCTCCGAGCTTGTCGAGCGCCGCCGCGATGGCGTCGCGATCGGCGGGGTCGTGCCAGTACATAGCGATGCGTTCGAGCGTCTCGACCTCGTCGATTTTGCTGTCGATATCCATGTCGATCGGCGTTCGTGTGCGCTTGAGCGAAGCCGCGATGTGGGGGTCGCCGCCACAGAACTCATCCAGACGCCCGTATAACGAGCGGGGGAGGAAGCACTGCCCATCCGCGAAGATATCGAAGGTCACATCGTGGCCGGCGGCAATGCGATGGATGCGGTGGGCAATGCCACGGTCGAGCGGACGGCTCAAGATGCACGTGGCGCGCGAGGCATCGGTGGGCGTATCCTCGTCGAGCTGCCAGACGCTGGCGCCGTTGGCACAGACCGCGTAGTGCACGGCGGGATGGGCGAGAATGGGCTCAAAGATGCCCGACAGCGGACGCCCCGTGCAGGGAACAAACTCGATGCTACGATGTGCGAGCTCGTCGAGCATTGCCCAAGTGGCGTCGCTCATCTGCTTATCGCTCGTCAGCAGCGTCCCATCCATATCGGAAAACACAATCATTCGTTGCGATCCTTTCTACTGGCATAAAAAGTGTGGCCAAGGGCTTGGGTCCCTGGCCACGCTCGAGTTCTATAACGGTCCGCATCCTAGCGATCGGCGAGCGGCTTGTACTCCAGCGGCTCGATAACCGGGCGATACGCGGGGCGGATGATGCGGTGCGCGCAGAAGAGCTCTTCCATGCGGTGCGCCGACCAGCCGGCCATGCGGGCGACGGCGAACAGCGGCGTAAAGAGCGTCTCGGGCACGCCGAGCATCTTGTAGATAAAGCCCGTGTACAGGTCGATGTTGGCGCAGATAGGCTTGGTCATGCCGTGGTCGCGCATCACCTGCGGTGCCAGGCGCTCGATGCGCTCGATGAGCGCGAACTCCTCGCCCAAGTCCTTCTTGGCGGCAAGCGTGCGCGCGTAACGGCGGCACACCTCGGCGCGCGGGTCGCTC
>DBFBFY010000169.1:0-3006 GCA_048201615.1 Collinsella sp. | reverse complement strand
GGCGCGGCCGGGCGCGGGGCTCGGCGGCGCGGTGGTCAATTCGTGCATATCGTTCGACATTATCGCACATGCGGGCGGGTGCGTGGCAGGGGCGCTATCCTAAGATGCTATGAATGAGATTTCCAACATACATGCGTTTGAAGACGAGGATTTTCTGCACGCTTGCTTCGTGTGGGGGATGGTCGTAGTCGGCGTGTTTGCCGTGTGCCTGGTGCCGGTGTTTATGCTGCTGGGCGGACCCGCGGACCTGGATGCGGCTGACGCGGGCGGTTGGACGGCGGTCGTGGGCTGGATAGTCGGCTTGGCTGCGATCTCAATGGCGTCGTTCGCCGTGCACGAGCTGGTGCACGGTGTGTTTTTTAAGCTGCTGGCGCCTGCGGGCGCGAAGGTGACCTTTGGGGCGAATCGCGAGACAGCGATGATCTATGCCTGCGCCGAAGGCGTTGTGTATTCTCGCCGGCGGTACGTGGCGGTTTGCCTGGCGCCGACGGTTGTTGTGACGGCAACGCTTGCCCTGGGGTTTGCGTTTTCGGGCTATCCGCTGCTGTGCTATCTGGCGGCCGGCTTGCATTTGTCAGGCTGTGTGGGCGACTGGTATTACGTGCGGACCATTTTGCGCGACCGCCGCATTGTCGCCTGCGAGGATACGTCCTTTGGCGTGCGCTTTTTCGGGTGAGGAGATGTTGATGAAGCCGTTGTTGTTGCACGCTTGCTGCGCGCCGTGCTCGCTTGAGCCGGTCCGCCTGCTGCGCGAGGAAGGGTTTGAGCCCACGATTTGCTGGACCAACCCCAATATTCAGCCGCACGATGAATGGCAGCGTCGCCTGGACGAGCTGCGCCGGTGGTGTGCCGATGGCGACATCGAGCTTATCGAGGCGGGGGAGGACCGTGAGCGTTGGGAGGCCGGCGTGGCCCCGCTGGGCGCCGATCGAGCCCGTCGCTGTCGCGCATGCTATGCCCTGCGCCTGGCCGAGGCATGCCGAGTGGCCCAGGAGCGCGGGTTTGAGTTTGTGGGTACGACGCTCGCCGTCTCGCCGTATCAGCTGTTCGACACCTGCAATGATGTGTTGGAGCGTCTGGCTGCCGCCCGCGGTCTCACTCCGGTGATTCGCGATTTTCGTCCGTATTACCCCGAGGCGACACGCCGTTCGCGCGAGCTGGGCATGTATCGGCAGAACTACTGTGGTTGCCGCTTCTCGGCTGTCGAGGCGGCCATGGACCGCGCCCGCATCCGCGACGAGCGCAAAGCGTCCAAAAAGTAGTTCTTTTGAGCTGGCAGCCTGCTAGGATGTAGAGCGGACTATAGCTATATAAGGAGTATCCGACGTGTCTATGCGTACCGATGATTTTGACTACAACCTTCCCGAGGAACTGATTGCCCAAGCTCCTGCCGAGCCGCGCGACTCCTGCCGCCTGCTGGTGGTGGATCGCAAGGGCTCCCAGGCGGGAACGCCGCTGGAGCACGGCGGTACCGTTGAGCACCGCATCTTCCGCGACATCATCGACTATATCGAGCCTGGCGATGTGCTCGTCATCAACAAGACGCGCGTGATGCCGGCCCGCCTGATCGGTCGCAAGGAGGGCTCGGGCGGCGTGGTCGAGACGCTGCTGCTCAAGCGCCGCGAAGATGTTGACCCGCTGGGCCACGTTTGGGAGTGCCTGGTCAAGCCGGGTAAGCGCCTGAAGCCCGGTGCTCAGATTGAGTATCGTGCGGGCGGCGCCCATGCGCCCGAGGGGGCTCCCGTGGTGCTGACGGCCGAGGTCATCGACTTTGTCACCGATAGCCGCGGCGGCCGCCTGGTGCGTTTTGAGCCGGCCGGTTGCAATGCCGCCGGCGAGCCGCGCACGCTCGACGAGGCCATCCATGCTGCCGGCCACGTGCCGCTGCCGCCCTACATTACCGATTACGAGGGCGATCCCGAGAAGTACCAGACCGTCTACGCCATGAAAGAGGAACACTCGGCTGCAGCTCCCACGGCGGGTCTGCACTTTACTTCCGAGCTCATGGCCGCTATCGAGGCCAAGGGTGCGAAGTTTGCCGCCGTCGAGCTCGAGGTGGGCATCGATACCTTCCGCTTGGTGGAGGAGGACGACCCCACGCAGCACGTCATGCACACCGAGCGCTACCACGTGTCGCAGGAAGTTGTCGACGCCGTGCATAAGGCGAAAGCCGAGGGTCATCGTGTGATCGCCGTCGGCACTACCGCGGTGCGCTCGCTCGAGAGCGCGTTTGACGCAGAAGCCCCGGTGTTCGATCCGGCCGTGACGGCGCGCTATTTTGAAGGCCGCGAGGACGGAGCCGACACGCTTGGCCGCGGTGACATCGTGGTGCGCGAGAACGCCACGACGCAGCTCTACCTCATGCCCGGCTCGACCTATCACGTGGTAGACGCGCTGATCACGAACTTCCACGTGCCGCGCTCCACGCTCATGATGCTCGTGAGCGCACTTGCCACCCGCGACCAGATCATGGATGCCTACGCTGCTGCTATCGAGGAGCGCTACCGCTTCTTCAGCTTTGGCGACGCCATGCTCATTCAGTAGGTTACGGCGTTTTACAAACGCCGTAACCGGTCGACGCTGCGCGGGCCGCATTTGGACAATCTGACGTTCAACTTCAAGGGCACGACCAGAAGGTCAGCGCCCTTTCGTTTCACGTCACCTTGTCTCAAATGTGACCCGCTCGCTGACTCTGCCATTACATCGGTGTTGCCGTGGTTGTTGAGTAGTCATTGGGCACTTGGCACTTGGGGACGTTCCTTTTGTGCCGGCACCTGGGGACAGTCCTTATGTCATGAGATCGGTGCAAGAGGGGTAGGTTGCCTTGCGTCGATCTAAATAAGTTGCGGTGAGATAGTTCTTGAATGGGGGTGCGGACAGAAAGTTGGACCGTGAAGCGGTTCGGACTGGAGGTTCGCATGTACAGCAGGGAGAAGGTCGAGCTCTTCCTCCTGGCGACGGAGGACGGCATGGGGCCGACCGCCGCCGCGAAGTTCGCGGGGGTCA
>DBFBFY010000168.1:0-9149 GCA_048201615.1 Collinsella sp. | reverse complement strand
GAGGAGCTCTAGGATGGCAGACGTCAAGAAAATCGCCACGCGCGTAAGCTACGGCGAGGCCCTCGTCGAGCTCGCCAACGAGCACGATGACTTTGTGGTCCTCGACGCCGACCTGGCCGCCGCCACGCAGACCGGCAAGTTTAAGGCCGCCTGCCCCGACCGCTTCTTCGATGTGGGCATCGCCGAGAGCAACCTGATGGGTGTTGCCGCCGGTATCGCAACCACCGGCCGCGTCGCCTTCGCGAGCAGCTTTGCCATGTTTGCCGCCGGCCGCGCCTTTGAGCAGGTCCGCAACTCCATCGGCTATCCGCACCTTAACGTTAAGATCGGTGCCACGCACGCCGGTATCTCGGTGGGCGAGGATGGCGCCACGCACCAGTGCTGCGAGGATATCGCCCTGATGCGTGTCATCCCCGGCATGACCGTGATCGTTCCCGCCGACGACATCGAGGCCCGTGCCGTGACGCGCGCCGCCTACGAGTGCGACGGCCCCGTGTACATGCGCTTCGCCCGTTTGGCCTCGCCGGTTATCAACGACCCCGAGACCTACAAGTTCGAGTTGGGTAAGGGCATTGTCATGCGCGAGGGCTCCGATGTGACCATCATCGCCTGCGGCCTGATGGTCGGCGAGGCTCTCGAGGCCGCCGAGCAGCTCGCCGCCGATGGCATCGACGCCGAGGTCATCAACATGCACACCATCAAGCCCATCGATGCCGACCTGATCGTCAAGAGCGCCACCAAGACCGGCCACGTCGTGACCGTCGAGGAGCACTCTGTGATCGGTGGACTGGGCAGCGCCGTTGCCGACGTCCTGTGCGAGCAGTGCCCGACGCCGCTCAAGAAGATCGGCGTCAACGACACCTTCGGTGAGTCCGGCCCGGGTGCCGAGCTCCTGCACAAGTACGGCCTGGACGCCGCCAACATCATGGCGACCACCAAGGAGTTCTTGGCATAAGGCAAGGCGGATCTCAAGGACTGCTTCGCCAGAACTACAAAACTGTTTCGCCAGTACTATGGAAACCCGGCAGGGGCGCTCTCTTGGAGAGCGCCCCTGTTTCAGTTGCGGTGAAATAGGGACTGATTAGACCTTTTAACTGGTAAAACAGTCCCTATTTCACCGCAACTTATGAAGACGCCCCTCAAGCACGGTCCCATCAGGGAAAAGGGCATATATCGACAAAGCGCAATTCAGACCCTTCCAACTTTGTATATGCAGCACCCCAAGTAAAACGCGGCGACCCCTTAGTTACCGCAGGCCGGACACAGGGCTACTCTCCAAATCTTTCCGCAGGACGGAGGAGCCCCCGCAGCGCGAAGCGCGCAGCGGGGGCTCCGACATGTCCGAGGACGATTTGGAGAGTAACCCTGTGCCCGGCCGACGGGATCCCTAAGCACGCCATGCTTCTTATGTGCAGCAAAGCTAATACTGCTAAAATACAAAGCGCTCATGTAGTTTAAACGCACGACGATAAGGAGCACCAGTGGGTAACCACTTCCGTACCTCCGGTGCGGGCGATGATGCCCCCAAGACGCAGGCAGGCGTCCAGGGCAGTCGTTTCGCCACTCCGGATTCAGAGGGCCAGCCTGTTGCTCAGGCCCCCGCTCAGCCGGCAGATCAGGCACAGCCGGCATCCGATCCCTTTGCCTACAATCCAACCAGCGATGTCGCGCTTTCCGGCACGGCGGGTTTTGAGCCCGTTCAGGCCGTGACCGCTCGCGTGGAGCAGCCTCAGGCTGGTGCCGCCACGCCGCAGCCTACCATGGCCGGCATTCCCGACCCCTTGGCCCCTGCGACGCCGGCTCCTCAGCCTGCGCAGTCCGGTCTCTTTGCCGCTATTCCCGACCCCACGCAGCCTGCTGCCCCGGTGGTCGAGAGCGATCAGGCAGCCGAGGTCGCAAGCCTCGATAACGCGCTCAACAACCCCGATTTTACGTCGGTGTTTGCGCCCATCGATCCGCAGGCCAGCCGCAAGAAGATGGCCAAGCAGGCCGGTGTCGAGCCCGTCATCCTTATGGAGCATGTCACCAAGATCTATCCGGCACAGCCCAACAAGCCTGCACTCGACGACATCAACATCGAGATCTATCCGGGCGAGTTCGTCTTCCTGGTCGGTCACTCCGGCTCGGGTAAGACCACGCTGCTGTCGACGCTCAACCGCGACGTCAAGCCGACGAGCGGCCGCATCCTGGTTGCCGGTCAGGACCTCATGAAGATCAAGAACCGCAAGGTTCCGTTCCTGCGCCGCCAGATTGGCGCCGTGTTCCAGGACTTTAAGCTTCTGCCGCAAAAGACCGCCTACGAAAACGTGGCGTTTGCCCTGCAGTGCATCGGCAAGCCCAAGGGCGTCATTCGCAGCCAGGTGCCCGAGGTGCTGCGTCTGGTCGGCCTGGCCGATCAGATGGACTCGCTGCCCGACCAGCTTTCCGGTGGCGAGCAGCAGCGCGTTGCCGTCGCCCGCGCTATGGTCAACCGTCCGCCGCTGCTGATCTGCGACGAGCCCACGGGTAACCTCGACCCGGCGATCTCGCTGGGCATCATGAAGCTGCTCGAGCGTATTAACCGCACCGGCACCACCGTGATCGTCGCCACGCACGACCGCGAGATGGTCGATAGCATGCACCGTCGCGTGATCGCCCTCGAGGGCGGCCACGTTATCCGCGACCAGGAGAGGGGAGGTTACGGCAACTATGGCACCAACTAACGTGGGCTACTCCTTCAAAGAGGCAATCAGCCACTTCTTCCGTAACTGGACTACCTCGCTCGGCGCCGTCATCACGATCTTCCTTTCGCTGTTTATCATCGGCCTGTTCATCATGGGCTCTGCGATGCTGAACTCCGTGATCGGCACCGTCGAGGATCAGGTTGTCATCAACGCGTTCATTAGTGATGACGCCGATCAGGCCGATGTTCAGGCTTTTGAGGCCGAGCTTAAGACGTGGAATAACGTCAAGTCCGTGACCTATAAGGACAAGGACGACGCGCTGGCCGAGTATACGAGCAAGATGTCGGGCAACGCCGACGCCACCATGAGCGCGCTCGATGGCCAGAACCCGCTGCCGGCTTCCTTCGCTATTGAGATGGACGATCCGTCCAAGGTCGAGAGCACGGCAAAGAAGCTCAAGAAGGATGCCGATTTCCAGAAGATCGCGGATGACGGCGACGTCAACGCGAGCGTGCTGTACGGCCAGGAGGAAGTGAGCCGCCTGTTCCAGGTGACCAACTACATCCGCATCGCCGCCGTGGTGCTCGTTGGCCTTCTGACCTTTATCGCATTCATCTTCATCAACAACACGATTCGCCTGTCCATCACGGCGCGTCGTCGTGAGATTGCGATTATGCGTCTGGTCGGCGCCAGCAACGGCTTCATTCGTGGCCCGTTTATCACCGAGGGCGTGCTGCAGGCTATTTTGGGCTCGCTGCTTTCCATCGGCGTTCTGGAGCTGCTGCGCAATCTGATGATTCCGCGTCTGCAGGAGAGCATCGGCTGGATGTCGTTTGCCCTGCCGATGCAGTACTACCTGGTGACCTATGCTGCGCTGATTCTGGTCGGCGTGATTATCGGTCTCTTTGGTTCTGCCATCGCCATGCGCCGCTACCTGCGCGTGTAGGCATGCCTGGAATTCATCCTTTCCAACGGGTCGTCTCTTATGGGGCGGCCCGTTTTTTGATCCCTAGGGGACGGCAGGATGGCGAATCATTTGGGTAGACTCTTTGGAGTCGGCAATCGATAGTTAGGAGTCGCCATGGGGCGCAATAACAAGCATAAGCGTGGAGCTCGCAATAAGCGCGGGCCGGTGCGCAGCGAACGCCGTCCGAGCCTGACCGGGCGCGTGCAGCTCCATGAGCACAGTGCCTATGTCATAACCGAGAATGGCGACTACAAGGTCATGGGCCGTGGCAAGCGCGAGATTATGGATGGCGATACCGTTGCCGTGAGCATTAAGAACAGCCCGCACGGTGAGCGGCGCGCCGTGATCGAAGGCGTGGTTGAGCGCGCAGCCATAAGCGTGGTGGGTACGTACCAGACCGCCGGTCCGCTCGGTGTGATCGAGCCGCTCGATTCGCGCTTGAAGGCCGACTTCTTCATTTTGCCCGAGGATACCTCGGCGGATCGTCTGGGTGTCCACCCGGGTGATGCCGTTGTCGCGCGCATTTTGACCTACCCGACGCGCCTGGAATCGGGCACTGTGACGATCGAACGCCGCATTGGCGGAGATGACGCGCCCGATTTGGGCGTTCAATATGTGATGACGCGTTACGGCTATACCGATAGCTATCCCAAGGCCGCGCTGGACGAGGCCGAGGGGCTTTCGCTCGATGTGTCCGTGACGCTTAAGGACCCGCTCCGCCGCGATCTGCGCGACCGCTTTGTCATCACGATCGACCCAGTCGACGCGCGCGACTTTGACGATGCCATTTCGTTGGAGCGCACGCCCGAGGGTGGCTACAAGCTGGGTGTGCATATCGCCGACGTTTCACACTATGTGGCTTGGGACGGGCATATCGATCTTGAGGCTCGCCATCGTACGACATCGGTGTATCTGGCCGATCGCGTGCTTCCCATGCTGCCCGAACGCCTGTCCTGTGACCTGTGCTCGCTTCGCCCTGACGAGGACCGTCTTGCGTTTACCGTCGATATCGAGCTCGATGCGCAGGGTCGCGTGCGGCATTACGATCCGTACCCCAGCGTGATTCGCTCGCGTGTGCGTATGGACTATGACGGCGCCGAGGCGCTGCTGGTGCGTGCCGGCGCGGTTGAGTATTCGGTGCTGGAGGGTGCGGCCGAGGATGTTGCGGCTGCTGAGGCCTCGCGCGAGGAAGCGCTTGAGCGCGGTCTTGCGTGCGAGGAGGCCGCCCGCGGCTACAACGTCGACCTCGGCGATTTCCTTGTCGCCGCCAACGAACTCGCCGAACTTCGCCGTCGTATTCGTCGCGCCCGCGGCTCAGTCGATTTTGACACGGCCGAGATTCGCGCTCTATTGGATGAGGACGGAGTGCCCGTGCAGATTGTGGCGCGTGAGCGTTCGTGCGCCACGTCGCTTATCGAGGAAGCCATGCTGCTCGCCAACGAGTGCGTTGCAGAGTGGCTGGCAGACCGTGATATCGAGGCCTGCTATCGCGTGCATGAGGATCCGAGCCCCGATAGCCTGCACGGTGCCGCCGTTGCGCTGGCGCAGCTAGGCATCATCGACGATCGCCGTGCTGCCGGTATTGCCCTGGGGAGCCCCGATGAGCTGCAGGCTGCAGTCGATGCTGCCGCCGGTACGGCCAACGCACCGCTCGTCAACACGCTGCTTCTGCGCAGCATGCAGCGCGCGCTGTACAAGCCGCGCAACGAGGGCCACTTTGCGCTCGCCGCGCCGTGCTACTGTCACTTTACGAGTCCCATCCGTCGCTACCCCGATCTGGTGGTGCACCGCGTGCTCAAACTGCAGTTGGCCTATGAGCGGCTCGGCGGCAAGGACGCCTTGGTCCGTACGCCGCGGCTGATCGGCAAGGGGCGCGAGTCGCTGCCGCGCATTCTGCCGCAGATCTGCCGCGCATGCAGCGATGCCGAGCGCGCGGCAGATGCCGCCAGCCATGCGACGCAAAAGATCAAGATTGCCCAGTACTATGAGGACCGTCTGGGCGAGCGCTATGCCGGAACCGTCTCGTGGGTTAGCAGCATGGGCCTCTTTGTGCGCTTGGACCTAACGCAGGTCGAAGGCTTGGTTTCGATCAAGAGCCTGGGCAACGAGTGGTTCGAGTTCGACGAGGACGTGCTAACGCTCACAGGTGCCGACACGGGCACCCGTTACGAGCTGGGGCAGCGCGTGATTATCGAGGTCTCGCGCGTCAATACCACGCGTGGGCACTTGGACTTTAAGCTTATCCATTAGCCAAATCCCGACTGATGGTGGGGGAGCGGAGGGCGGCCTTTCGGGACCGCCCTCCGCATTTGAATCGTGGCTACCTTGCCGTCTGCTCGGCCGTCCGCTTACCTGCTATTTGAGAGGTAAAACCTACCAAAATAAACCTGTCCCTTTTTGGCAGGTTTACAAGAAAGCGGGGATGAGATGGCGACGGTGTACGGTTATGCGCGCGTGAGTTCGCGCGATCAGAACCTTAATCGGCAGCTGGATGCGCTGGGCGCCTATGGCGTGGGCTCGGCGAATATTTATGCCGACCATGCGAGCGGCAAGGACTTCGATCGACCGCGTTATCGCGAGCTGCTGCACGTCCTGGGAGACGGGGACGTGCTGGTGGTGCTTTCTATCGACCGACTTGGTCGTAATTACTCCGAGATTCTTGAGGAATGGCGGCGCATTACCAAGGAGCTCGGGGTTGCCATTGTGGTGTTGGACATGCCATTGCTTGACACGCGCGCCAGGGCCAGCGGCGCGCCGGATGTGACCAACACCCTGATTGCCGATATTGTGCTGCAACTGCTGAGCTACGTGGCGCAGGTGGAGCGCGAGAATATCCATCGGCGCCAAGCGGAGGGAATTGCAGCGGCGCGGGCGCGAGGGGTCCGTTTCGGTCGGCCTCGCAAGCCGTGCCCTCCTCAGTTTGAGCTGGTGCGCGATAGCTATGAGGCAGGCGCTATTACCCGCAGCCAGGCTGCAAAGTGCCTGGGCGTGTGCGTGGGGACGTTCGATCGCTGGATGCGCGAGGCGGGGTAGGGGTTTGCGTCGCTTTGTCGCTTCCTGTTGCGATTCAAATTTTGATACGGTGACGATGCCATTTGGGGCTACACTCGCTGATATTCAAAAAAAGGAGGTTGGCCCTTGGCGCGCGTAAAACAAATAATCGGATGGACCGCGATCGTTCTGTTCGCTGCAACGCTGGCGGGCATTTGGGTGCTGACGGAGCAAAACGCGGTGCAGACGTCGTTGCTGAGCGAGTCCACCGCGCGTGTGGTGGAGGGTCAGGCTACAGGCGTTCAGGCTGCCGATGCCACGGGTGAAGCTCAGACGGAGAACGGAATGACCGGGGGCACCGATTCGGTTGCCTCGAATGCCCGGTCTGGCCGACTTGCTTCCATTCGCATGTGGGTGGGCACGAACGTCCGTCGCGTTGCCCATACCGTAGAGTTTTTCTTCGTCGGATTGTTCGCCTCGGTGGTCGTGGTCTGCTTTTCCAGGCGTCCGTGGAGCGTATGCTCCCGTTGCGTGCCCGTATTGCTCTTTTGCGCCGCCTGCTCCGTTGGCGATCAGGTACATAAGATCTTTGTTCCCGGCAGGCATTTCGACGTTATCGATTTAGGATTCGATGCTGCGGGCTATATCACCGCCATGCTGTTGGTATTGCTGGCAGCGGCGTTGGTGCGCCATGCGACTCGGCCGATCGGCGCCCATGCGAGGCGCTAGCCTTAAGACGAGACATCGCGACTGCCTATGCTTCGACATTGACTACAATAACGGCTGCAATCGCGAGCGGTCGTCGATGTGCAGTTTTCCATACACCTGTTTTCTCTAAGAAAGGAAATCCCATGGCGGTATTGTTTGTTGAATATCCCAAGTGCTCGACCTGTAAGAAGGCCAAGGCATGGCTGGACGAACATGGGGTAAAGTATATCGACCGCGATATCGTTTTGGACAATCCCACGGCTGATGAGCTTGCGACCTGGATTGCTCGTTCGGGGCTGCCGGTGCGGCGCTTCTTTAATTCGTCGGGCATGAAATATCGAGAGCTGGGCCTGAAGGCGCGTCTGGATGCGGGCATGACGGATCGGGAATGCTACGAGCTGCTGGCGACCGACGGCATGCTGGTCAAGCGTCCGCTGCTGGTGGGCGACGACTTTGCGATTCCCGGCTTTAGGGAAGCGGCTTGGGCCGAGGCGTTGCTGTAGCGGCTCCGGAAAATGCGACCCGGAATTCGCTTGGGACTGCGGACAAAAAGTTGGACCGTTGAGGTCCGGAACGGAGTCCGCATGGCATACAGTAGGAGAATGGTGGAGAGGGCCAGGGCGCTTCGCGGCGCCGGGCTCACCGTCATGGAGATAACCGAGATACTCGGCGGGCCCGGCAAGACGTCCGTCTGGCGCTGGATCAGGGACGTGCGCAAGCCCGCGGGAAGGGCCGGTGGAGGAATGGACCTGCCGCGACTCGTCGGGGACGGCCCCGACTACCCCGACATCGACCCGGAGGACAAGGACGCCCTGATCGAGCGGCTCAGGCTCGAGAACGCGGTGCTGAGGGCGGTGCAGGACGTTTTAAAAGCCGAGAGCCTCGACGGGATGTCGAACAGGGAGAAGACCCTGGTGATAGACCGCCTGAGGCCTGCGGGGAAGTGGTCCTTGAGAGAACTCACCGGCTTCTTGAGGATATCGAGGAGCTCCTATGACTACCAGCGCCGCGCGATCGCCAGGCCGGACCGCCTGGCGCCGCTGAGGGACGTCGTGCGGCGGGTGTTCCTGGAGGACGGCGACGGCGCGCGCGGCTACCGGTTCGTGGTGCGCAGGCTCCGCGAGCTCGACGACCCCGTGCGCGTCTCCGAGAAGGTCGTCCGGCGCATCATGCGCGAGGAGGGGCTCGTCCCGAGGTGGATGAGGAGGAGGGCCGGCGCCTACAGCTCCTACGGCGGCGAGGTGACCCCCGCCCCGCCGAACCTCGTGCGCCGCGACTTCCGCTCGGCCCTGCCGAACTTCCTGTGGCTCACCGACATAACCGAGTTCAGGCTGCCGACGGGCCGCAAGGTGTACCTGTCCGCCATCAGGGACTGCTTCGACTCCTCGGTCGTCGCCTGGCGGGCGGGCGAGCACCCGGACGCCGACCTCGCGAACTCGACGCTGTCGGACGCGTGCTCCCGGCTGGCGCCCGGCGAGCGCCCCGTGATCCACTCCGACCGCGGCGCGCACTACCGCTGGCCGGGCTGGATATCGATATGCGAGCGGAACGGCCTGGTCAGGAGCATGTCGGCCAAGGGCTGCAGCCCCGACAACGCCGCGATGGAGGGCTTCTTCGGCCTGCTCAAGAAGGAGTTCTTCCACGGGAGGGACTGGTCCGGCTGGTCGCCCGGGGAGTTCATCGAGGCCCTCGGCGCGTGGATAGGGCGCTTCAACTCCGAGCGGGCAAGCGACGCGCTCGGCGGCGCGACGCCGGACGACTACCGGTCGTCGCTGGGGATGGCCGCGATTTAGCGGTCCAGGAAATCGTCCGCAGTCCCC
>DBFBFY010000167.1:0-8332 GCA_048201615.1 Collinsella sp. | reverse complement strand
ATCGAGGCCGTTCAGCGGTTCATCGAGGATGAGGTACGGGCAATCGGTCGCTATCGCCATGGCAAGCTTTACCTGCTGCTTCATTCCTGTCGAGAGTTTACGGGTCGGCTTGTCGAGATATGGGGAGATTCCGAGGGAGTTGCAGAGCGAGTCGATGTCGGCGGCCGATTTCCACGCCTCCCTAACGAAAGAGAGGTGCTCGCGGGCCGATAGCGTGGGGTAGAGATCCGCGCCGCCCGAAGAGCTCAGGTAGACGAGTTCTGCGAATTCGGCTGATCGACGTTGGTAGATTCCGTCTGCCAACAGGCTTCCCGAGCGGATGCGGGTGGGAAATTGGCCCGACAGCGCTTCAAGAAGGGTGGTTTTCCCCGAGCCGTTGGGAGCGACGAGCCCCGCCGCCGTTCCCGGGCCCAAGGAAAGCGATCCGATCGAAAGTATCGTCGTGCTCCCGTATCCCACGCTCACGTCCAGGAGCTCAAGCCCATGGTGCTTTTTAGCGGGTCCAGCCTGTTTGGGCGAACGCGTCACAACGGCGCCGACCGCGAAAAGGACCGCGACGTATACCAGGGCCACGGCAAGCATCGATGCGCCGCCCGAACCGGAGCCAATGAATTCTGTCGGGAAGCATCCTACGTAACCCGTTGCCTCGATAGGCGAGAACACGGCCAGCGGCAGGAGCTCGAGCGCGGCATTATGCCCCAGTGCCGAATCGGACAATAACGGGAATGCCGGGGCCGCGACAAGCAACGCGGAGGTAAGGGGGCCCGCGAAGACGCGCCTCGTTGCGGTCGATAGGACGACGGAACAAACGGATATCAAGGTTCCACCCGCGAGCAGCGCGAGAAGTATGGTCGTGAAGACGTTTCCCGCGGTCGTGGTGGTAAGCGCGCCGTCATGGAAGAAGGCGATCGGGTACCCGATCTGCCCGAAGCCGTTTAGGGCCAAGGCGTAAATACCCCCGGGCGCAAGGCCGGCGAGGAGCATCGCGGTCCCCGCGCCAATTATCGAAAACACGGTTTGGATAAGGCGCCGGAATTTGGGCACGGGCGCCTTCGCCGCCAGGGTCCCGGGCCTTGTGGCGCCGAGCACGAGTATCGACGAGAGAAGGAAGGGGATGAAGGGAAGGAAGGACGGCGCCTGGGCAATGGCGTAGGGCAGGAAGGAGAGGAACGGCAGGTCGTTTGCGGAGGCCGGGATATCCGCGATGCCGGAGCTGCTCAGAGCGCGGCAATATGCGAGCTCTGCGTCATTGGTCTCCTGGTCCCCCACGATGGACCCGGATTGGAAGCCCTCGTCCATGAGCGCGTAGTAGCTCTCGGCAGAGTCGAGAAAGGCGGCGTCGGTTTGAGCGGCGAGGGCGGCGTTCGCGTATCTTGCAAGCTCAGCGTCATCTTGCTGCTCTGGCGATAGGTCTGTGCCGCTGGCCTGGGGCGCGCGCGTATTGAATGCGTCGACAAAGCCCTGCATGCCCTGCTTCATAAAGAAGGGGCCGTAGATGGGTGAATTGAACGCAATGGGGACGGAAAAGGCTGCAGCAAGAACGAGCGTGGAAATCCATACGGCCTTGTCTCTTAGGATTAGTTTGAGAAGAAGTCGACAGTACATTCAGAAGCACCTGCATTCCTCAAAGAATCGTTAGATTAAAAGTAACAGATTGAATGAAGATGCGCGCGGCGGGGGCGAGGCGAATGGCTGAACGGTATCGATATGCGGGTTTAACGGTATTATATTGACCACATAGATTTTTAACTTGCATTTCTACCCGCCCTTTTCGTAGAGTCGCCGATACGTGCTTAGCGCACCCTCGGCGCGTCCGGCAGGCTTTGCGAAATGGGATCCAGGAGACTTCGGCGCAGCATCATCTTGCGGAATGCTTCTAATGAGCCTCCCATCCTTCAAAAACAGAATCTCATCGCACAGCCTATCGACCGAATCCAAGATGTGGGATGACATGATGATGCACGTACCAGAATCGGCCAGCTTCCTGAGAATCTCGGAATGCAAGTCCACCCTGCTGGGGTCGAGCGCGTTCATGGGCTCATCTAATAGAAGGTACCGCGCGCCCGTCGCATACGCAATCGCCAGGGTAAGCTGCTGCTTCATGCCCTGGCTCAGAGTGCGGATCCTCATCTTCGCGAACTCGCCTATCTGCGTTTGTTCCACTATCTCTTCGATATCGCGAGCATGCGGCCACATATCGCAAACCATCTTGAGGTGATCTTCCGCACGCAATCCGGGATACAGCAGCGTCCCCTCACCAGGTTCATAGAAGATCATAGAACGGACCTCTCTCGCACCCGTACCCTGCACCTCATCCAGAACGATGCTCCCGTCCACGCGAGGACCCGGCAAACCTGCCATCGCACGCAGCAACGTCGTCTTTCCATGCCCGTTCGGAGCGACGAGACCGTAGACCGTACCCGGGGCAAACTCAGCGTTCACCGAATCTACGAGCACCTTCTTTCCATAAGAGATCGTCAGCGTTTGAAGGTCAATCATCGAGATCATCCCCTTTCGATCTTTGGAACACTCAGGCGCACCATCAACGGAGATACGGCGCCCATGACCACCAGCAGAGCGCCCGATGCGCCGACGACCTTTCCAAAAGGCATCGCGTTCGTCCCTCGCCCAAGGAACCCAATCGTCCCCACCTGGGAAGCGGGATCAAACGAGGCGAATGGAGCCAGCAGCGCGACGCCCATGCCCACGCTTTCAACATGAGCGCTCAACGAACCCAACACCAAGAGAACCGCGCAAACCATTCCGGTGACAACGGGGTTGCGGCTAATCGCTGCTGTCAACGCAGCGACGACGGAAATCACGCCGTATGCCATGACCAGCAACGGAATACTGCACAACACCGCCTCCCCCACCATGGACGTTGTCGAAGCTCCCGCCCGAATGAGAGCGACGGGATACTCCGATCCACCCGCACCGTTCTTAATCACGGACACAACGACAGCGGGAACCATCGACACCAAAAGCAGCACCAAGCCAAGCAGGAGAGCCAGCGCAACAGCCGTCAGAAAACGCACATGCGCTGTTGCGGGGATCTGGAGAACCAGAAGGGAACGACACTGCAGGTGGGTGCACGCGAGCGATGTGACAACCACGGGCAACAGCAAAAATAAGGAGGGAAGCGCTGCCTGGAGATACGAAAGGAGGATTAATGGGGGCATCTTCGTACTTAACTCGTAAACCTTGGGGTCCGGCAAGCTCGCGATCGACTCAAGCAGAAGGGCGCGCGCCTCCGCACGAGAAGGAGTCTCCGGCTCGATTCCGATCGATTGCAGGAGAGTCGCATCTGCCGCGCCCAGCTCACCTCGAGCGCGCTCGTACGTCGCAAGGCTTCGAAACCCCTCCGCAGGCATAGGCGCGTACACGAAACCCGAAAGAGCATCCCGCATGTCTTCCAGGGCCGCTTTGCCCTCGACGTCCATATTCGCAGCGTTCTGCTCTAGATACCGATCTATTGAACGGAGCTCCCCATCCCTATACCGAACAGCGGAAACGTTATCAGCGTCAGGAAACATCTCGACCAGAGCCGGGGCCAGCATCGTCGTCGACATTGCAATCGCGCATACGGCGAGGGTAGGAGAACGCAGGAGCAGTTTCCCCATCGTTCTTACGTATGCAACGGCGGAGGCACAAGCGCTCGAACGAGTTGCCGTTCTCGATGCAGTGAAGGAACCTCTCTCAAGACAAATCGGGGATATCGGGCACGCGCAGCCGCTCTTTCCAGCAACGCAAAGCAGGCTAATTGCCAGCACCTCGATCCCGATTGCGCATACGAGGGCAATCGCGCCACGCTCGAAGCAAAGTCCAGGCAGATTCACTATCTGCGTTGTCGGGTACGGGCTATAGGCGCCGACGGTCAACTCAGTGTTCGCATACGTAAGGGGATTCAACAGGGCGAACTCACGTAAAGCGATGGATCTTCCGTAATACCCGGGAACCATCGTCACCCCCATCAGGGCACATACGAACACGATTCCAAGCGTAGGGTTATTGGCAATCTTCACGGCAAGGTGAACGACAAGCGAGATGAACGCTGCCACCAAGAATTGCAAGATGGCCGTCTGCGCGAACACCAGCCAAGCCGGTTTGATAACCGGAGTCGCATATTGAATGTAGCCTATCGGATAGAACGGCGAGCCCGGGCCATTCTTCACAAGCGCGGCGATTATCCCTGGAAGATTGATGGCGAGGACGGCAAGCATTGCAAAAACACTCGCCCATACGCTCGATGCAACAAGTCTACCCAGCTCGCCCATCGGTGCCTGGATGATGAGCTTTTCACGTTTGTTAAGACGCGCGGCAAGGAACGAGACGGCAACGGCCGTTGCGACCCATAGCAAGTACTCCTTCGATCCGTCATAATAGGTGTACTCTCCATCCGATATCTGCAGAAACGGAAGTAGGGGAGAGAGCGGTGCCAAGATAAGACGTCCCGCGGCAAGAGGGTACAGAAGCGCGGGCATGCTTGATGAAGAGGTATAGACACCGTCCTCCCCCGCATTCACAAGCGCATCCGCATAGGATGCTGACAATTCCTGCTCAACACGGGTTATTCCCGACTCGAGGTATTCGACCCGTCCGTCGATGCCAGCCGCGCTCCTGAAGACGGGCAGAGCACAAAGAACCATCAACGCAACAACGACAACACAGAGCGACCTGGAGGAGAGAAGCGACCTAAAGATCGCCTTCGAGATTTTGAGCATATTCATCGCCAACCTTAACCTCATCCAGTCGGAACAGAGGGGCCGAACAAAATGCTCGGCCCTTATTACTTGCCGGCAAAGTCAATTTAACATAAACTGTTAAAAAGTAACCTGAGTTTTTTAAATTCTTCGGAGGTTATTATGAGTTCCGACAATCGCACTCCCCGGCTTCATTCCTTCCGCATCGCATGTGCGATAGCCTCTGCGACCCTTTGCGCCACCGCCATCGCACAAGTGGCGTTCTCCTTAAAGCCAGCAATCGAAGTGCTCGACAACCCTGTAATTGCAGACTCCCCCGCGTATCCAGCCCTTGCGATCTCGACATTGGTCCCTGCCGTCATCGGTATCGCTACGACCATCCTCAGCGCCGTTCTCGTGTGGACGATCAAGAGCGGAGACCCCTTCAAGAAAGGGTCTGCGACATGCTTGAAGGTGCTCGGCATTCTCTTCGTTGTTCAAGCTGCCACCAGCCTCTACGCCGGCTCACTCAAAACCTCCGTTTCGATGTTTGGCGGCGAGGGGGCCGTCGGCGCCCAAGAGATCGCTTCATCATTCGATTGGACCTCTCTGGTTCTCGGCATCGTCCTGTTCATGCTTTCCCAGCTCTTCTTGTACGCCCGAGAGCTGTACCTCGACTCCGACGAGATTGCGTAAGGAAACGCCATGCCCGTAATTGTTCGCCTCGACAAGATCATGGCCGAGCGAAAGATTTCCTCGAACGAACTTGCCGAAAGGATTGGAACCACGCCCGTGAACCTGTCCCGTATTAAAAAAGGGCATATTCGCGGCATTCGCTTCAACACGCTCGAGCAGCTATGCCTCGCCCTTCGTTGCCAACCCGGAGACCTTCTCGAAGTCATGAGCGAAGAGGATGCCCGAAAGGAGTTCGGACTCGATTGGTCCGCCGAGGATTAGAGGGCGGTCGTACTCGCCCTGCACACGGGGATGCGAATCGGCGAGGTCTGCGGCCTTCGGTGGTGCGATGTGGATTTCGAGACGGGCCTGATCTCGATCAGACACTCGGTGGCGTACGCGAAGGGAATGGGTTCGTTCATCAAGGACACCAAGACCCATGACGCCAGGGGTATCCCCATCGACCCGGTCGGCCTACTCCCCTTCCTGAAGGAGACCCACGAGATCGACTGCGGAAAGCTGCGCTTGCGCGGCCTTACCGGGGCGGTCGAGATCGGGGACTGCTACATCCTGTCGGAGCCGGGCGCGACCTTCGCGACGACAAGCTATATCCGCAGGGCGTTCAAGACGTTCTCGGAGACCAACGGCCTCATGGGCACCAACGACGAGCTGATCACGTTCCACGGCCTTCGCCACACGTTCGCAACGCAGTGGATCCGCCAAGGCGGCGATATCAAGGCGCTCCAATCGATCCTCGGCCACAAGGACGCCATGGCGACGCTCAACGCCTACGCCGACATCGAGCCCATCTCCAAAATCCATAACATGCTGCGCGCCACGCCGTGCCTTTGGCGCGGGCACCTCGGGCCGAGGGTCGATCCGGGTCCCATGTTCCAACAGAGGATCCAGGAGTCCATCGAGACGCTCCAGGCGTTCGGCTACGGCATCACCGAGCCGGACGACCGAAATATCGCCATACGCGACGTGAAGACGAACAGTTGGCTCTAGCTCACCGAGTACGCGGCAGTGCTGGGCCCATCCCAACTGAGGTCACGGTGGTCCGATAGGGGCGCCGCCCGCGGCATGCGCCGCGGAGCGGTATCCCCTACCGAAGGGCGGGGATGCCCTCCGCTTCCAGTTCGGAATCAGCCGTCGGAGGCGTTCGGCTGACTGCGGGAACGGCCTGTCCGCTCAATGTGTTCGGCTGAGATCGGAAATCAACCCAACACGAGCCGGACACGCGCCAGACGGCTCTTCCCCGTACGGCCTTCCCCCTTACGCTCATGTTGCAGGCATGTAACGCCGCAGCGAGCGCGCCTTTTTTGCGCCAGACAGGTACAATGATGAACACTGTACCGTAACGGAGCGCCCCGCGCGCGCCGCAATCACGCGAAAGGGTTTCCCATGGCCGAGATCTCGTCCTCCCGTATCGTCATCACCGTCCTTGGCAAGAACCGCCCCGGCATCGTCGCCGGCGTCACCCGTGTCCTAGGCGAGGCCAACGTCGACATCCGCGACATCACGCAGTCCATTATCGAGGACATCTTCACCATGACCATGCTGGCCGATACCGCCGAGTCCAAGCTCGACTTCGCCGAGCTGCAGAAGGCGCTGGCCGAGGCCGGCGAGCTTTCGGGCGTCAACGTGTCCATCCAGCGCGAGGACGTCTTTAACTTTATGTACCGCCTGTAGCGAACAGGCCGTGCGGGAACAGGCCGGCGCATCTGCACCCAAGCACGCCGCCCCCACACGGCCCCGAGAGGAGCGCGCATGGCTTACGACGCCAAGAAAATCTACTACCGCTTCGATGACCATCTGAGCCACCTGGTCTTGGATTATGAGGCGAGCCGCCAGATTTCGCCCGAAAGCGAAAACCTCTACCACGGCATGCCGACTAATCCGTATGACGAGGGTCTGTTCGTCGAGCATAACGTCAAGCGCGGCCTGCGTAATGCCGACGGCTCGGGCGTGGTCGCGGGCCTTACCCGCATCTCGGACGTGCACGGCTACAACAAGGTCGACGGCAAAGTCGTGCCTGACCAGGGCAAGCTCACGCTGCGCGGCTATAGCATCGAGGATCTGGTCAACAATGCCCAGGCCGAGAATCGCTATGGCTACGAAGAAGTCGCCTATCTGCTTATCACGGGCTCGCTGCCCAACAAAGAGGAGCTCGACGGTTTTTGCGAGCGCTTGGGCGCCTTTAGGCATCTGAGCGACGAATACGTCAAAGAGTTCCCCATGACCACGGTGTCGTCGAGCATCATGAATGTGCTTCAGCGCGCCGTGCTGCTGCTCTACGCCTTCGACGCCGAGCCCGACGCCATTACGCCCGAGCACGAAATCGACGTCGCCATCTCCATGCTCGCCCGTCTCCCTCGCATCGCCGCCTTCGCGCATATGGCCTCGGTCGCCAAGCGTCGCGGCTCCGAGGTTCATGTACCGCATCCCACACCCGGCCTTTCCACCGCCGAGACCATCCTGCAGGTGTTGCGCGGCGGTATGGCATTCACCCGCGACGAAGCCATGCTGCTCGACGTGATGCTCATGCTGCATGCCGAACACGGAGGCGGCAACAACTCCACGTTTGCCTGCCGCGTGCTGTCCTCTTCGGCAACCGACCCGTATTCCGCCTACGCCGCGGCCATCGGCTCGCTCAAGGGCCCGCGCCACGGCGGCGCCAACGCCAAGGTCGTGTCCATGCACGAGGACATCCGTGCGCATGTCTCCAATTGGGAGGACGAGGACGAGATCGCAGCCTACCTGGGCAAGATCCTCGACAAGCAGGCCTTCGACGGCACGGGTCTCATCTACGGTATGGGCCACGCCGTCTACACGCTGAGCGACCCGCGCGCCGAGGTGTGCCGCCGTTACGCGCGCACGCTTGCCGCCAAGAAGGACTTGGGCGAGGAGTTCGCGCTCATCGAGCGCATCGAGCGCCTGGCACCGCAGGTGATGCGCGACCACGGCATGACCAAGCC
>DBFBFY010000166.1:0-21999 GCA_048201615.1 Collinsella sp. | reverse complement strand
GTCGCGACCGCCGAGCGCAACATCGCCAGAAACGTTACTCCCCAGCTGGCCATCGAGGTCATGCTGTTCGATATCAGGAAGGCACTGAAATGCCGTTAGTCGTACCCGTTAAGTTTACCTACGCCTCGCGCGACCTGTGGTTCGACCCGCAGGATCTGGATATCCTCGAGGCCGATTATGCCATTTGCTCCACCGAGCGCGGAACCGAGATCGGCCTGGTCACGGCCGACCCCTTCGAAGTGCCGCAGGACGAGATCGGCCAGCCGCTCAAGCCCGTGCTGCGCGTGGCGAGCGACATCGACCTGCAGCTTGCCGACGACCTGGCCATCCAGGGCGACGAGGCGATGGTTGATTTCCGCCGTCTCGTCAAAGAGCTCGACCTCGAGATGAAGCCGGTCGGCGTCGAGTACCTGTTTGGCGGCGAGAAGGCCGTGTTCTACTTTGCGGCCGAGGAGCGCGTCGATTTTCGTCAGCTCGTCAAGGACCTGTCCTCGACGCTGCACATTCGCGTCGACATGCGCCAGATTGGCGTGCGCGACGAGACCCGCCTGGTGGGCGGCTATGCCCAGTGCGGACAGGAGCTCTGCTGCACGCGCTTTGGCGGACAGTTTGAGCCCGTCTCGATTCGCATGGCAAAAGAGCAGGACCTGCCGCTCAACTCGTCCAAGATCAGTGGCGTGTGCGGCCGCCTGATGTGCTGTCTGCGCTATGAGTTCGAGGCGTACAAGGACTTTAAGAGCCGTGCGCCCAAAAAGAAGACGCTCATCGATACGCCGCTTGGCAAGGCGCGTATCCAGGAATATGACACGCCGCGTGAGCAGCTGGTGCTGCGCCTGGAGAACGGCAAAGTCTTTAAGGTCAACCTGGCCGATATGACGTGCTCGGAGGGCTGCAAAAAGAAGGCCGCCGAGCAGGGCTGCAACTGCCGCCCCGACTGCGTGACGCGCGACGTGCTCGAACGCATCGAGTCGCCCGAGATGCGCCTGGCGCTCATGGAGCTCGATCGCGAGAACGGCGTCGACGTGGGCGATGGCCTGTCGAGTGCCGACCGTCTGGCCGGCACGTCGATGCCCAAGCGCCGTCGCCGCGATGCCGAATCCGATGCTCGCGCTGCTCAGGGCCAGGGCGAGGGTCGTGGCCGCGGAAAGGGCCGCGGCAAGGCCGAGGCGCCCGAGGCCGAGGGGGCGGCCGATGGCCGTCGCCGCCGCAAGCGCACGGCGTCCGTCGACAATGGCGAGACCACGGGCAAGAACGCTTCCCGCGAGCGCGAGGCTCAGCAGTCCCAGCAGCAAAACCGCGGCGGTGGCATGAACCCCACGCGCCGTCGTCGCCGTCACCTGTCGAGCGAGGAGCGCGAGGACGCCTTCCGCGCCGCAGCTGCTCGCGAGGCCGGTGCCGCTCCCAAGGGCGCCTCGGCCTCCGATGCGCCTGTCGACAAGAGCGGCAAGTCACGTGGCGAGGAGGAGCGCGCGCCGCGTCCGCGCCGTCGCCATTCCTCGGGCGTGCAACAGAAGCCCTCAGTGCCCTCCGTGGCCGATCAGGTCTCGGATGGCGAGGTCAAGGTCACGCGCCGTCGTCCCGGGGATGGCGGGGGAGCGGCTGCCAAGGCTTCGCGTGGCGCCGCTCGCGACGAGCGCGAGCCGCGCGAGAATCGCGGTGGCGAGGGCTCGGCCGACCAGGGTCAAAAGCGCCGTCGCCGTCGTCGTTCCCGCAAGCCGCGCCAGGATGGTGGCGAGGGCTCGACCCCGTCTTCGTCCGCACCACAACCGCCCGCCGGCGAATAACGCCCGCGAGCGGATTTAACCTGCCTTGCCCCGAGCGCATCGGGGTATCATAGCGCCGAATCAACAACCCTCCCTGCGATCGAGCGTAGGGAGGGTTGTGTCTTGAAGAGCCATCTGAACATATTGAGCCGTCTGCAGAGTGCCGGTGCCCTACCGTTTGCGGACGAATTGCTACCGTTTGCCGAGCGCGCGACGTACGAGGCGCTCGAGGCATTGTCGCCAACACGATGTACCGGCTGCGAGCGCGCCGGTGCGCTTATTTGCCAAGACTGCCTGGCCGCGCTCACGCTCATCGACCCACGTCATAGCTGCACCCGATGTGGCGCCCCGTTTGGGGATTTGCTGTGCACTGAGTGTTCGGTCGAGGGCACGTCTTCGGCAATGGCGGAGGCGCTCGACCGCTGCCTGGCGTGCGCCGTCTATGCGCATCCGCTGCCGCGTATCATTAAAGCGTACAAGGATGCGGGCGAGCGACGTCTGGCTCCGTATCTGGCGGAGCTGCTCTACGACACCGCCCTGCATGCCCAGGTCGTAGCTCCCGATCGCTACGGAGGCGTGCTTTCCGGTGCGGATGCGGTGGTGTTTGTGCCTGCGACGGCGGCAGCGTTTCGGCGGCGTGGTTTTGATCATATGGAGGCTATTGCGCGCCCATTTTGCGAGCTGTCGGGTGTTCCTCTGCTCGATGCTCTCGTCAAGTACGGGCATGGCGACCAGCGCGAACTCGGTCGTGAGGAGCGCCGCGAGCGTGCCCGAGGTATGTACGAGACGGTTGAGGACGTGCACGGCCGCCGCCTGCTGCTTATCGACGACGTTATCACCACGGGTGCGACGATGGCAGCGGCTTCGGCGGAACTCAAGCGCGCCGGTGCCACGGCCGTTGATGGCCTCGCTATCGCACGCGTTTGGTAGGGGTGGTTTTGTGTCAGTAAAGATTGAGCGGCGCAACGAGCCGACAGGCGAACAGCTAGCGGCTTCCGTAATCCTAACAGGCGCCTCGGCGCTACGCATGATGCGCGCCGAGCGTCGGCAGATGGGCTACATAAGCTGGAAGGACCTCGATCCCGATGAAGAGCGCCGTGTGCTGCGCACGTCGTCGCCCTCGACCGAGGACATCTATCTTCCCGACTTGGTGCGGATTGGGGCCGCAAGCGGCGAGGTGCAAGAAGATCTTTGCTTACTGGTGGGATCTGCGGCGCAGCGCCGCCGCATGCCTGGCGTGGGCTGGTCCGTGTGTTCCGGGTTGCCTGTCGGCTCGATTCTAGAGGTGGAGCCGGGCGTATACAGTCTATCTCCCGAGGCCCTTTGTGTTGCCGTCGCCCGCGAGGTCGGCTGTATCCAGGCATTTGCCCTAGCCCAGGAGCTGTGCTCTAAGATTTCGCTGAGTGACCGCGGGCAGTATCTACCTCCCTACACATCGCCTGTCGTGAACAAATTGGCAAATGACAAAGACCAGCCGCCAGATGTCGGTTACTTTGAGGTCGAGCCCGTGCTGACACCCGATCGCCTGGTAGATTACCTTGCGGCGTGCAAAGGAAGCACGGCCAAACAGCTGCTGCGCCTGTGTCCCTACCTGTCAGAAAACCTGCTGTCGCCCATGGAGTGCATCATGCTCGCTCTGTTTTCGCTTCCGTTTTCCTATGGCGGATTTGCCTGCGGTCCTTTTAAGACCGACTACAAGATCGAGTTCGATGACCGCGCGCAGGCAATCTCGGGGATGTCCCATGCAGTTTGCGATGCGTATCAAGAAGCAGCCCGGTTTGACCTGGAATACAACGGTGAGCTGGGTCATTCCTCTCGAAGAGGACGCATCCACGACGAAAAACGGAATACGGGCTTCATAGCTATGGGGATCGAGGTCGCGACGGTCAACAACGAGATGCTCTGCGACATGGAAGCGGTGGAAGCGCTCGCATGGCGCATGCACCAGCGTATGCGAAAGCGGTACCGGAATCGTGTCGATGCCCGCAGGAAGAAGCAAGAGGCGTTGCTTAACACGCTGCGGGCGTGTTTTGGGCTTAAGCCGGTCTAATTCGCGTCGAAAATAGAGGGTTAATCATATACCCTGGCCAAAATATGGCAAATATGAGTACTGTCACTAAATCAGTAACAGCAAAATCAAGGAATTTAGGACTCGGAGGCGGCGTAAAGTAAGAAGATAATAAACAAATGTAGAATTACTAAGCATCAGGTCGGCGACACTGAGCGCAAAATCTGTCCGAGAGGCCAAAATTGCCTGTTACTAAATTGGTGGCAGTACTCATATTTGCCATATTTTGACCGGGGCACCCTAAGAAGGGCGCCCCGGAGCTCCCCGTAGGGGAGCTCCGGGCTTCATAGGGGCATGAATAGCCCACTCCGACCTGCAAAATCTGTGCGCGCGATGCGAATGACGCCCTTAACCTTAAACTTCAGCTTGAACTTAGCTATAATGCGCTACGTTCCTACCAGGCTGTGGTTGCGGACGGACGAAATGCCCGTCCTAGTCCAAGACAGACGCGGTCAAAGGGATCCACGTAAGCGACCGCGTGCGCGCGGCGCGATCATGGCGCGTCCTAGATGTAAGCCGCACCGTCCGTTCTACTTTCTTTGGGGCAATACCGCCTCGCGGGCGAGCGGGTCAGTCGTGAAGGTGGCTGCGGCCTCCCGAGCAAACACCCCGGTGCGCAAGTGTGGGGTCAAATACCAGGTCAGCTGGTGGGAACAACCTGATATTCCGCGCAACGCACGGATTGTATACGACACAGAAGGCAGGGTAGTGAACATGGTGAGGGGCAGCTTGATGCACGCGGCTCGGTTAGGTGCTGGGACCGCAGCGGTCATTGCCGTTTTGGGCCTGAGCGGATGCGCGTTCAACCCTCTGTCTACGTTCACGACTCCCACGATCGACCAGATCGAGTACGAGACGGTCACGCCGGCGGTGTCGGACGATGCCCTGGTCACTCCCGGAACCCTGACGGTTGCCCTCGATACTTCCGATGCGCCGCAGGCCATGCAGGGCGCCGACGGCGAGCTCACGGGATATGCGGTCGACGCCGCTCGTTCCCTCGCATGCCGCATGGGCCTTAAGGTCGCCTTTGTCGATGCGTCCTCGGCAGGTTCCGCGCTCGGCGACAAAAAGGCTGATATCTTTATCGGCGAGATCAACTCCACGGACGGGGACGTTAGCTCGCTCGGCACCTGCCTGTACGATGCCGCTTCCGTGTTCGGTAAAACCAGCGATGGTGGGTCGCTAAGCGTTTCCACCGATACCCTTAACACGTCTACCCTGGGTGTCCAGATGTCCTCGGCCTCGCAGGAGGCGCTTGCTAAGCAGAGCATCACCGCCAACCAAAAGACCTACTCCAACATCAACGAGTGCTTTGAGGCGCTCGAGTCCGGCGAGGTCGACTATGTGATCTGCGACTCCACAGCCGGCGGCTATCTTGCACGCCTGATGAGCGAGGTCTCCTATGTCGGTGCGCTCGAGGCGCCCTCGACGCTTGGTGTTGCGGGCCTCTCGTCCAATGACGAACTGTGCCGTGCCGTGAGTGATACCCTCGACGACATCACGGTCGACGGCACGCTCGAGGCGGTTCACTGCGTCTGGTATGGCAGGACGCCCTACGACCTCACCACTAAGACGGTTTCGGGCGCTAACGTGCAGCCGGGCGATTCTGAGTCCAGTGAGACCACGTCCTCCGGCAGCGAGTCCTCCGATTCCAACAATGAGACCGCATCCTCCGAGGACAAATCGTCCAGCCAGGAAGGTGCCATCACCGACGACGACATTAACAAACTCAATAGCTAGTTATTGCTAGGGGTGGTGTCTCCTATACGTTGAAAAGGACACCTCTTCACGGTTTCAACACGCACTGCCGGGCTTCCCCGATGGGGGAGCCCGGCTTTTTCATCCCAATAAAATCAGCAGGTCAAAGCCAATTTTCGGGACCAAATACAAAGCCGCCGGTCCCCTCCTATAGCGCACTTTGCCACAGAAAAGTGCGAGACTTCGGTATGCGGTATCAAGCAATCGTTATTCGGGTCTTTAGGAATCCGCGTGATTAAATGCACGGCAATGGGTACATAGCCAGTACAGTAAGTCCCCGAGGCAGATTGGAGCCACGTATGGATATCAAGGTTTCTGGACGCAAGACGACGGTAACCGATGCTCTGCGTGCGCATGTGGATGAGAAGATCGGCGAGGCGCTCAAGGTTTTCGATATCGAGCCCATGACAGTCGACGTCGTGCTTCGCTATGAGAAGAACCCCTCGAACCCCAACCCGGCAATCGTCGAGGTCACGGTTCGTGCCCGCGGCTCTGTGATTCGCGTTGCCGAGCACGGCGCAGATATGTATGCCGCCATCGATCTCTCCGCCGATAAGGTCACCCGCCAGCTGCGCAAGTTCAAGACCAAGGTCGTGGATAACCGCCAGGGTGGTGCCAGCGCCGCGGATGTTGCGCCGGTCGAGCGCGTCGAGGATCTGGCCGACCTGCTGCTGCCCGAGGAGGAGGACGACCTGCTCGTCCGCGAGAAGGTCATCGATGTCACCCCGATGACTGAGGAGCAGGCGCTGGTGCAGACCGATCTGCTGGGCCACGACTTCTACGTGTTCGAGAACGCGACGACTGGTCTCATCAATGTGGTGTATCACCGTAAGAATGGTGGATATGGCATCATCAAGCCCCGCATCGAAACACTTGACGAGTAAAATACGTTAACTTGCATGAGTTAACGGTTGGCGGCCATCCCATGCGGGTGGCCGCCTTTTTACGTAAGGAGTCGCTTTGATGGACAAGGCCGCATCCGCCGGTCATTCGAACCGTTGCCGCATCGTCGTCGATACCTGCTGCGACTTTAGCCCCGAGGTCGCCGCGAACCTCGATGTCGATATCCTGGGTTTCCCCTTCATTATCGATGGCGAGGAGCGCACGGATGACATCTGGTCGAGCATCACACCCAAGGAGTTCTACGACCGCATGCGCGCCGGTGCCCGCGTGTCCACCTCGGCTGTGTCGCTCGGTCGCTATATCGAGTTCTTTACCGAGTGCGCCAAAGAGGGCACGCCCACGGTCTACCTGTGCTTTACCTCGGCGCTGTCGTCGAGCTACAACTCCGCGTGCCAGGCGGCGGACGCCGTGCGCGCCGAGTATCCCGATTTTGAGCTGTACGTGGTCGACAACGCTCTGCCCTGCGCGACCGGCGCGCTCTTGGCGCTCGAGGCCGTGCGCCAGCGTTCGGCGGGACTGACCGCCAAGCAGCTGGTCGATTGGGCAAACGAGGCAAAGACCTACGTCCACGGCTACTTTACGCTCGAGAGCTTCGACGCACTGGCTGCCGGCGGCCGCATTCCGCCCGCGGCGGCTCAGCTCACGGCAAAGCTCGATGTCAAGCCCGAGCTCTCCTACGACCTTGCCGGCTCGCTGTCGCTGATCGGCGTCAACCGCGGCCGCAAGAAGGCGCTCAAGTCCATTCTCAAGTCGTTCCGCGAGAACTACGTGCCCGACCGCACCATGCCCATCGCCATCATGACGGCCGATGCCGAGAAGGACGGCGACTGGCTCGAAGCCGCCATCCGCAAGGAGGAGGGCTGCGCTGACGTTACGATCATTCGCGGCTCCGTGGGTCCCACCATTGGCTCGCACGTGGGCCCCGGCATGGTGGCCTGCGCGTTTTGGGGTAAGAACCGCGCCGACAAGGCGTCGCTTTCCGACCGTATCGCCCGCCGCGTGCGCGGTCAGTAGACAGGCGCTGCGGCCGCAATCGATCCCAACTCACTGCCCAAACGCTGGCACCGAGTATTCAACCTGGTAACAACACCCAACCCAAAAGGAAAGGTTTCATGGCAAACAAGCTCTCTGTCGCATTTATCGGCACCGGAATTATGGGTGCCCCCATCGCCGGTCACATCCTGGATGCCGGCTATCCCGTCACGGTCAACAACCGCACCAAGTCCAAGGCTGCCGCGCTTATCGAGCGCGGTGCCGCTTGGGCCGATACGCCGGCAGATGCCGTGGCGAACGCCGACGTCGTCTTTACCATGGTGGGCTATCCCTCCGAGGTTGAGGAGCTCTACCTGGCGGGCGACGGCCTGCTCGCGTGCACCAAGCCGGGCGCGGTCTTGATCGACCTCACCACGAGCTCGCCCGAGCTCGCCCGTGACATTGCCGAGGCCGCCCAGGTCTCCGGTCGCATGGCGTTTGACTGCCCCGTCACCGGCGGCGAGTCGGGCGCGATCTCCGGCACGCTCACGGCTATCGTGGGCGCTACCGAGAACGACATCGCCCCGGTCCGCGACATTCTTGCCACCTTTGCGGCAACCATCTGCTGCTTCGATGGCGCCGGCAAGGGTCAGGCTGCCAAGCTCGCCAACCAGGTGTCGCTGGGCGCCTGCATGGTCGGCATGGCAGACGCCATGGCATTTGCCGAGTTGAGCGGCCTTGACCTGGAGAAGACCCGCCAGATGATCCTGGGCGGTACCGGCAAGTCCGGCGCCATGGAGAGCCTGGCTCCCAAGGCGCTCGACGGCGACTACAAGCCCGGCTTTATGGTCGAGCACTTCATTAAGGACCTGCGCTTGGCGCTCGCCTATGCCGACGACCGCGAGCTTGCGCTGCCCGGCGCCGACGTGGCCTTTACGCTCTACGACATGCTCGACGCCATCGGTGGTGCCAAGCTGGGCACCCAGGCCATCACGGTCCTCTACAAGGAGGAGGCCGACGCCATCGCCGCCGGTCTGGACTGGTCGCAGTATCGTCCCGAAGAGCATGGCGCTCACGAGGAAGGCTGCGGTTGCGGCGAGCATGGCGACGACCACGAGTGCGGTTGCGGCCACCACCATGGCGAGGACCACGAGTGCTGCGGCGGCCACGGTCATGACGACGGCCACGAGTGCTGCTGCGGCCATCATCACGAGGAGTAGCGACCATGAGCTGGACGTTCGTGGTGCTTGCGCTGGTGCTCTTTCTCTTTGCGATCTACATTGGCTTTTTGTGCGGCCAGTGGGCGTGCGAAAAGCGCGTCATCACCAAGCGCGACTACTGGATCGCCAACTTTGCAGGAGCGGCGGCAGTCGTCCTGCTGACCTGGGTGTTCTCGCTGTTCCCGCTGGTGCAGTTTGCGCCGATCGGCTGGCTCGGCGGCTTTATCGCCGGCCTTAAGATGAGCTTTGGCGAGTCCGTCGGTCCGTGGCGCAAGCACGACGAGGTCTTTAACGTCAACAAGGCTCACCGCGCCGCCGCCGACGCGGGCGACGCCGAGGAACGCCGCCGTGCGCGTCGCAATGGCGCGGCCGACCGACAGCTCATCTCGGTCACCGATGACAGCAAGGGTGCTGGCAAGCACGCTAAGAAATAGTAAGAAGAGGTAACTATGGCAGAAAACAAAGACGAACAGCTCACCGACGAGGAGCTGGCACAGCTTCAGCTGGCAGAGGAGAACGAGAACGCCGTCGACCGTCTGGTCAAGGAGCTCGGCTGCCCCACGCGCCGCATCCGCCAGTTTGCCGCCCGCGTGCTGCACCTGCTTGCCGAGCGCGATCCGCAGCGCGTCGTGCCCTGCGTGCCCGCGCTGATCGAGGCGCTCGACCGCCCCGAGGCTCAGACCCGCTGGGAGGCTCTCGATGCCCTGGCGGCGCTCGCCACCACCTGCCCCGAGCAGATGGGCGATGCCTTTGAGGGCGCCGAGACCGCGCTGTTCGACGAGATTTCCTCCACGCTGCGCTATGCCGCCTTCCGCCTGCTGTGCGTGTGGGGCGCCACGAACGTCGAGCGTTCGCGCGAGGCTTGGCCAATCCTGGACGAGGCCATCCAGTGCTACCACGGCGACCTCGAGTATCGCGACATGCTCGGCTGCCTGTACGAGTTTGGCCAGGGCGAGATCGACGCCGAGGTTGCCGAGAAGCTCGCGCTGCGCCTTAAGTTCGATGCCGAGAACGGCAAGGGCAGCTATCTCAAGGCCCGTTCGAGCGAGATTTGCGAAATGCTTGTTAAACGTTTTGGCCTGGATCTCTCCAAAAAGAAGAAGCGTGCTAGCGTTAAAAAATCTGACGACGCCGAAGACGAGGAGTAACAGATTATGGCGCACGATGTAGTCCTGATTCCCGGTGACGGTATCGGTCCCGAGATTACGCAGGCCATGCGCCGCGTGGTCGAGGCCGCCGGTGTCCAGATCAACTGGAACGTCCAAGAGGCCGGCGCCGGCGTCATGGACGAGTTTGGCACGCCGCTGCCCCAACATGTGCTCGATGCAGTCGCCGAGACCAAGGTCGCCATCAAGGGCCCCATCACCACACCGGTCGGCACGGGTTTCCGCAGCGTTAACGTGGCCCTGCGCAAGCACTTCGACCTGTATGCCTGCGTGCGCCCCTGCCTGTCGCAGCCGGGCGACGGCTCGCGCTTCCGCGACGTCGACCTGGTCATCGTGCGCGAGAACACCGAGGACCTCTACGCCGGCATCGAGTTCGATGAGGGCGCTGCCGAGGTCGAGGAGCTCTCGCAGCTCGTCGAGCGCTCGGGTCAGAAGACCTTCGCCGCGGATTCCGCCATCTCAATTAAGCCGATTTCCATCGCCAAGAGCCGTCGCATTGTGGAGTACGCCTTTGAGTACGCCCGCCGCTGCGGCCGCAAAAAGGTGACGGCCGTGCATAAGGCCAACATCATGAAGGCGACCGACGGCCTGTTCCTGCGCGTGGCGCGCGAGGTGGCCGCCAACTATCCCGATATCGAGTTTAACGACAAGATTGTCGACGCCACCTGCATGGGCCTGGTCCAGAACCCCAACGACTTCGATGTCCTGGTGCTGCCCAACCTGTACGGCGATATCGTGAGCGACCTGTGCGCCGGCCTGGTAGGTGGACTGGGTATGGCTCCGGGTTCCAACATCGGTGCCGACTGCGCCATCTTCGAGGCGACGCACGGCTCCGCGCCCGATATCGCGGGCCAGGATATCGCTAACCCCACGGCCGAGATTCTGTCTGCGGCTATGATGCTCGATCACCTGGGCGAGAACGACGCGGCCAATCGCATTCGCGCCGCCGTTTCTGCCACGCTCGACGAGGGTGAACAGGTTACCGGCGACGTTCGTCGTGCCCAGACCGGCTCCGTTGAGGGCGCTGTGGGCACGCAGGCCTTTGCCGATGCCGTTATCGCGCACCTGGCCTAAGGCATGCAGACTGCAAACGCCTAAATAGTACTTAAGTGTTTGCGTATAACCTGAGAATCAATACGCCCGGCGCTCTGTCGGGCGTATTCTATTGCGGACTATGTTTCCTAACAAGGAGTAACTGATATGGGTCTGATTCAAAAGAAGGACGAGAAGGACGAGATCGACGGTATCCAGATCATCGAGCGCGGCGAAGGCCCCGACGGTGATGAGGAGGAGAAAATCGATCTGGTCGCCGGCACGTCTGCCGAGCACATTGCTGCCGGTACGACGGCCGAGGAGGAGGACGCTCGCCTGGAGGCAAAGATCGCCGCGGACGCCGCCGACGAGAACCTTATGCCCGAGGAACAGGACGAGGACGACGACTCCGACGAAGACGACCATGCATCCAAGCACAAGAAGACGATGATTGCCGCCTTTGTGGTTGCAGTCGTGATTGCTGCGGTGGTCGGCTTCTTTATTGGCAATGGCGGCTTTGGCGGCAAGGGCGTCGGCTCGGCGACTCTCACCGAGGACCAGCTCGATTCGACCGTAGCAAGCTACAGCTACAACGGCAAGAAGAGTGACATCACCGCGCGCGAGGCCATCGAGAGCCAGTACAGCCTCGATACCGTCAAGGATGGCGATGGCAACTACACCGCTCCCTCTGCCGACGTCATCCTGTCCTACGTGCGCAACAAGATTCTGCTCGATGCTGCCGAGGACGAGGGCATCACCGTCTCTTCTAAGGAGATGAAGAAGTACGCCGAGGATTCCATCGGCACCTCCGACTACAAGACCATGGCCACGCAGTACGGCGTGTCCAAGGACCAGGCCAAGCAGATCGTCCGTCAGTCCGCGACGCTGCAGAAGCTCTACAAGAAGAAGGTGGGCGATAGCTCCGCAAGCATGCCGACCGCCCCGACCGAGCCTGCTGACGGCAACGAGGAGACCGCGAGCAAGGACTACGCCGACTACATCATCAAACTTGCCGGCGACGAGTGGGATAGCGAGAAGGGCACCTGGAAGGACGCCGATAGCACCTACGCTAAGGCCTTCGCTGACGATGCCTTTACGGCCGATAGCGCTACCTACAAGCAGGCCATGACCGCCTATTACACCGCCTACCAGCAGTACTCTTCGCAGGCTTCGAGCGCCAGCTCCAAGTGGACCGAGTACGCCAACGGCCTCTATGCCAAGGCCAACATCAGCATCTACGGCCTGTTTGCGTAAAGAGTTGCACGGTTCATCGAGCATCTAGCCGATAGACAGCAAATAGCCCGCCAGTACGGAAGTCGTTCTGGCGGGCTATTTGCGTTGAGGGCGTGATTGACGGCTTAATTATGGCTATTCATCTTTAAGTCCAAAAAGGCTATCGGCTTCATCGTCGGATATATATTCCAGTACATCGCCTGGTTGGCAGTCGAGTGCCCGGCAAATCGCGTCAAGAGTTGAAAAACGTATGGCAGAAACCTTGCCCGTCTTAATGCGTGACATATTGACCTGGGAGATGCCCACACGTTCCGCAAGCTCTTTGGATGAGATCTTGCGTTCGGCGAGCATGCGGTCAAGCCGCAGAATAATCATGGATTCCCCCTAGAGCAACTCGTCATCTTGCTTTTGCAGGATATACCCGTAGCGGAAGATGCTGGCAATCAGGCAAATAATCAGGCCTGCAAAGAGCATGGAGGGCTCGAATAACTGGCCGACGAACGCATCCGTAAAGCTTCCGCCAAATCCTGAGAGTATCATTCCCGTGATTACGGCACCAAGAAGCCTCACGGCAACGCCGCCGATAAGGAATAAATGTCCTACTCGACGAAGTGTCTGGTTACATTCAAGGTCAAAGGGCCTGCCTTCCTTTTCAATGTTGAAGAAAAGCCTGCGCACGCTTATCGCGATGGTAAGCGCGAGGCATGTCATCAAGAGGCTCCCTATGGCAGTGTGACCATCGTGTGCGACGAGCATAAGTGGGGCCTGCGCATCGGTACCGACGATAGCAAGGCACGGCCCTTCGCCGGCTTGAAGTTCTACGGGTTGGAGACATGACCCTTGGGAGAGGCCAGGCAATATGAGTAGAAGGTCAATCGCAATGACTGCGAGGAGTCCCAGGGCGAGCGCGGTGGTAATGCAGATCGTGGCCCATTTGCAGATGCGAGCGAGCTTCCTCAGTTTGGCTATCGTCTGTTCGCGGCTGATGGTTTCATTCGATATAGATTCGTTTCGATGGACCATAACCCCTCCAATCGGCGTTTTGGATGATACTTGTATCATATCAGAATTAACGATAAACGATAAATAATTACGGATACTGAGTAAGTAATGATTGAAAACGATTAACGTGAGCTATTAGCTCATTTTGGATGCCGGAGTTTGGCGCGCGAGGGATGAGGACAAATGCCAAAACTTCCCGTGATCACGCAAGCGCTCCATCGGGTTCCCCTAATTCATCTGGGAAAACAACTGCAAACGATTGCAAGTAACCGGTGAACGGTCGAAAACTACCGTTCACCGATAATCTCAAAACTGGTTCTAACTGGTATTAAGTCAAAAAGACCAATTCACATATCTTCACAATGACCTGCAATTTTTCTACACGCTATTTTTTGCCGCCCTGCGTTGTTTAGACACGGGAAAAGATCCGATTTTTTGCCAAAGCATTTCGAAACGGTTTCAAAACCGCAGGTAGAAGTGTTAACGAGCGGTAAACGGTCGAAATATCACCGTGAGCGGTGCAAAAACGTTTTACCGTATGAATCAACGAAAGCGGCCTCTTCTGGGGTGATATAGTGACAACAACACGTCACGTGGTTACTACCAGTTTAGAAACCACTGGTCTTCAAAGAACGCTTTCCAAGAAGCTTTAAGGGCGATTGCCCGCTGGCTTCCGAAAATCATCGGACTCAGATCGTACAAACCTTCGGAAGGGAAATTTGAATGGTTGGCTTTATTCTTACCGGTCATGGACAGTTCGCACCCGGCCTTGCAAGCGCTATCGCTATGGTTGCCGGCGACCAGCCTGCTTTTACCGTCGTTCCTTTTGAGGGCGACCAGGCCGCATCCTACGGTGAGGATCTCCGCGCCGCTATTACCGCCATGCGCGAGGAGTGCGATGGCGTGCTCGTCTTTACCGACCTGCTTGGCGGCACCCCGTTCAACCAGTCGATGATGATCGCCCAGGATGTCGACAACGTCGAGGTTCTGACTGGCACCAACCTTCCCATGGTTATTGAGCTTCTGTTCCTCCGCGGCAATGCCACGCTCGCCGAGCTTGGCGAGCAGGCAGTGACCGTTGGCCAGACGGGCATCACCGCTCAGACGGTCGCTTCTGTTGCTGGTGCCGAGGAAGAGGATATCTTCGGCGACGAGGACGGCATCTAATGGCCGATTTCGGAGCCAGCGTCTTGAGCTCCTCAGTCGCCCTTTTGGGCCTGCTTGTCATCATGGGCTTGATTTACACCATCTGGTCGCAAATCAACATGAAGAAGAAGCAGAAGTACTTCAAGGAGCTGCACACCGAGCTCAAGCCGGGTCAGGAGGTTCTTTTCGCCGGCGGTATCTACGGAACCGTAAAAGGCATCGAAGGCGAAAAGGTCCAGATCAAAGTCCGATCCGGAGCCGTCGTAGACGTTTCGCGTTACGCGATTCAGGAGATCAAGTAACTGTCGTCAGCAAATAACGAAAGGAAGCTGATCAACATGGCAGAACCCAACATTCTTCTTACCCGCATCGATAACCGACTGGTTCATGGTCAGGTTGCCACCCAGTGGAACTCCACTCTGGGCTCCAACCTCATCCTCGTCGCCAACGACGACGTGGCGACCAACACCATGCGCCAGAACCTCATGAAGATGGCCGCTCCCGCCGGCGTCGCTACGCGTTTCTTCTCTCTGCAGAAGACCATCGACGTCATTGGCAAGGCGAGCCCGCGCCAGAAGATCTTCATCGTGGCCGAAACACCGGAAGACGTGCTTACGCTCGTCAAGGGCGGTGTGCCTATAAAGAAGGTAAACATCGGCAACATGCACATGTCGGAAGGAAAGCGCCAAGTCGCCACCTCCGTCGCAGTTAACGACGAGGATGTCGCTGCGTTTAAAGAGCTGCAGGAATTGGGGGTGGAGTTGGAGATCAGGCGCGTTCCGAGCACGCCTGTTGAGGACACGAGCAAGCTCTTCTCGTAATCCTCATGATCCACGTTGTCAGGAATGAAACCCTGACATTCTGTACGTGAAATCCAAAGTGCGTACATACATTTTGAAAGGAGGAGCAAGATGGAATACTCGATCATCCAGATCGCTCTGGTCTTCGTCGTCACGTTCGTCGCGGCAATCGACCAGTTTGACTTCCTCGAGTCTCTCTATCAGCCCATCGTCACCGGCGCCGTCATCGGTCTTATCCTTGGCGACCTCAACACCGGTCTTCTCGTGGGTGGTACTTATCAGCTCATGACGATCGGCAACATGCCGATCGGAGGCGCTCAGCCGCCTAACGCCGTCATCGGCGGCATCATGGCAGCCATTCTCGCTATCGCTACGGGCCTCGAGCCCAACGCGGCAGTCGGCCTTGCCATTCCGTTCGCTCTGCTCGGCCAGCTTGGCGTTACCCTGGTCTTCACGCTTATGTCCCCGCTTATGTCCACGGCCGATAACATGGCTCATAACGCGGACACCAAGGGCATCGAGCGCCTGAACTACTTCGCCATGGCTCTGCTCGGCCTGATCTTCGCTGTCGTCGTCACCCTGTTCTTCATCGCTGGCGCTACCATCGGTCAGACCATCGCTTCCGCCATCCCGACTTGGCTGCAGACCGGTCTCTCCGCTGCAGGCGGCATGATGCGCTTCGTCGGCTTCGCCGTCCTGCTCAAGGTAATGATGAACCGCGATATGTGGGGCTTCTTCCTCATGGGCTTTGGCCTCGCGCTCATCACCGTTGCCAACGATTCGCTGGCAACCCCTGCTCTGCTCATCCTCGCTCTCATCGGCTTCGGCATCGCTTTCTGGGACTTCCAGCAGCAGACCGAGCTGAAGGGTGCAGCTGTTTCTGACGGAGGTGACTTCGAAGATGGCATCTAATGAGTATGTGATCCCGGAGCACTACGAGGATCTCACTCCTGCTCCGCAGCTCGACCAGAAGACCCTCAACAAGATGGCTTGGCGCTCCTGCTTCCTGCAGGCCTCGTTCAACTACGAGCGTATGCAGGCCGCTGGCTGGCTCTACTCCATCATCCCCGGTCTGGAGAAGATCCACACCAACAAGAACGACCTCGCGGCTTCCATGAGCCACAACCTGGAGTTCTTCAACACCCACCCGTTCCTCGTCACCTTTGTTATGGGCATCGTGCTTTCGCTCGAGCAGAACAAGGTTGACATCCCCACGATCCGCGCCGTCCGCGTCGCCGCAATGGGCCCGCTCGGTGGTATCGGTGACGCCCTGTTCTGGCTGACGCTCGTGCCTATCACGGCCGGCATCACCTCCAACATGGCCATCAACGGCAACGCCGCTGCGCCGATCATCTTCCTGGTGATCTTCAACGCCGTCCAGTTCGCTCTGCGCTTCTGGCTCATGAACTGGTCCTACAAGCTTGGCACCAGCGCTATTGACGCTCTGACCGCCAACATGCAGGCCTTCACGCGTGCCGCTTCCATCATGGGCGTCTTCGTCGTCGGTTGCCTGGTCGTCACCATGGGTGGCACCCAGATCAACCTCCAGATCCCTAACGGCACCACCCGTGGCCTCTCTCCTACTACCGTGATCGTCTCCGAGAAGGAGGCCGAGAACTTCACCGGTATGGAGGGCATCGATACCGAGACCGCTGAGGCCGGTACCATCGCCATGACCGATGAGGACGGCAACGCCCTTACCGCCTCCGATGCCGACGGCAACCCTGTCGAGTGCGGCGTCACCGATCTGGGCAACGGCATGGAGTCCGTTACCTACGCTACCGTCACCGAGGATCCGGTCAACTTCTCTGTTGCCGACACCCTCAACACCATCGTCCCGAAGCTCGTCCCGCTTATGCTTACGCTGCTGCTTTACTACATGTTCGCTAAGCACAGCTGGACCCCGACCAAGGGCATTCTGCTGCTCTTCGTCCTCGGCATCCTGGGCGCTGGCCCGCTTGGTCTCTGGCCGAGCATCTGGTAAGGCTCTAGCTTGAGGGGTGTGTCCCTACGCGGCTCACACCCCGACCCCTTAAGCCATGTGTATGTTAAAAGCCGCGTGCTCGAAAGAGCGCGCGGCTTTTGTTTTCTTGTTGATTCGGGTGTGGCAGACAGATAATGCTAAACACCCAAGGTAGTAGCCGAGTTTGAGAAAATGGGAGGATAGGATGGCGATCGGAGCGCGTAAGCAACCGCTGTACGATCAGCTGGTCGATATTCTGACCGAAAAGATCGACCATGAATATCGCGCCGGTGACATGATTCCTTCCGAGCGCGAACTATCGGAGCGCTATGGTCTCTCGCGCACTACGGTACGCCTGGCTCTGCAGGAACTGGAGCGTTTAGGATTGGTGGTTCGGCAGCACGGTCGCGGTACCTTTGTGACCGACCGTTCGGCAAAGGCAACCAATCTTATGCAGTCCTACAGCTTTACCGAGCAGATGCGCGCGATGGGTCGCGACCCCGAGACCACGATTCTCGAGTTTTGCGAGATGGAGGCCGATAAGAATCTGGCCGAGCATATGGGATTGCGTATCGGCGATCGCATTTTTAAGCTCAAGCGCCTTCGTTCTGCCGACAACATGCCCATGATGGTCGAACGCAGCTATCTACCGGTTCGTCAATTTCTGTCCCTAAAGCGACCGCTACTGGAGCGTAAGCCGCTTTATGATGTGATTGAGCAAGACTTTCAGCAAAAGATACGCGTGGCCGAAGAGGAGTTCTATGCGAGCATAGCCCGTCCCACCGACGCCCACCTTTTGGGAATTGTCGAGGGCTCGCCTGTGCTCGATTTGGTCAGGACTACGTATAACGAGTCAAACGAGGTTGTGGAGTATACACTCTCGGTTGCTCGTGCCGATCAGTTTAAATACAAGGTTTACCACCAGCGTAGCGACTAGTGTTCGCATCGTATCCATATGATGATTCTTTGCATTTAACTGGTTACTACCAGATAACCAACTGAAGTGTATAATTGCACGTCAGAGGATTACTTCTAGAGAGAGGTATTAGAAATGTTCGAGAAGAGTGTCGAGGAGCTCACCGAGCTCGGCGCCCAGATCACCACGGCCGAGATTGCTCAGCAGCCCGAGCTTTGGCGTGATACGCTCAACATCTATCGCGAGAACAAGGAGGCCATCGAGGCCTTCCTGGCTGAGGCTCGCGCTATGGGCGAGGGCCGTCTGTCCGTTGTCTTCACTGGTGCCGGTACGTCCGACTACGTTGGCGATACCTGCGCCCCGTACCTGCGTCACGCTGGCAACACTGATCTCTACGACTTTAAGCCCATCGCCACGACCGACATCGTGAGCGCCCCGCGCGACTTCCTGCGCGCCGAGGATCCCACGCTCGTGGTTTCCTTTGCCCGCTCTGGCAACAGCCCCGAGAGCCTTGCTGCCGTTGCCGTTGCCAAGGAGCTCGTCCACAACGTCAAGTTCCTCAACATCACCTGCGCTCCCGAGGGCAAGCTCGCCGTCGAGTCTGCCGATGACCCCAACGCGCTGACGCTGCTCATTCCGCGCGCCAACGACAAGGGCTTCGCCATGACCGGCTCCTATACCTGCATGACCCTGCTCTCCACCCTTATCTTTGACGAGGCTTCCGACGAGCAGAAGGCCGAGTGGGTCGAGACCATCGCCAAGATGGGCGAGGAGGTCATCGCCCGCGAGTCCGAGGTCGCCGATTACCTGGCTGGCGACTTCAACCGCGTGACCTACCTGGGCTCCGGCTCCTTCGGTGGCCTTGCTCAGGAGAGCCAGCTCAAGATCCTCGAGCTTGCTCACGGTCTGGTTGCCACCTCTTACGACACCTCCATGGGCTATCGCCACGGACCCAAGTCCTTCGTCGACGATAAGACCCTCGTCTTCGTCTTTGTCAACAACGACGCCTACACCCGTCAGTACGACATCGACATCCTCAACGAGATCGGTGGCGATGACATCGCTCAGCACACCGTCGCCGTTCAGCAGGATGGCGCCACCGTCTATGAGGGTGAGTCCTTCACCTTTAAGGGCTACGAGGCGCTTCCCGAGGGTTACCTTGCTCTGCCGTTCGTGATGTTTGCCCAGGCTATCAGCCTGCTCAACTCCGTGCGCGTGGGCAACACGCCCGATACGCCGAGCCCCACCGGCACGGTCAACCGCGTGGTTAAGGGCGTGACGATTCACCCCTTCACCGCTTAATCGCGTCCCCCTGTAAGGGCGCCCGTCCGCTCATAACGGCGGGCGGGCGCTTTTTGTTTTACGTGAGCTGGGTATAAGCATCACCACAGTCAACTGCTTTAGAAGCGAGGAGTGCATATGAGCACGTACGCAATTAAGGCTGACAAGTTCTTCTTGCCGGCAGGCCCGCAACTGGGCGGCTATCTTATGGTCGAGGATGGCGTCTTTGGCGCCTGGCAGGCCGACGAGCCCTCTTGCGAGATTAAGGACTACACGGGATCGTGGATCGCACCGGGTATGGTCGATACTCACATCCATGGCTTCTACAACCACTCAACTACCGATAACGATCCCGAGGGCATCGATATCAGCTCAACCGAGCTCGCCCGTCGCGGTACCACCAGCTGGTTGCCCACGACGTTCACCGATGGCGTCGAGCAGATCAAGGACGCCTGCGCCGCTATTGCCCAGGCGGACGAGGGTCGCGGCCCCGACTTCTGCGGTGCTCGCATTCAGGGCATCTACCTGGAGGGCCCCTTCTTTACCATGAAGCACGTGGGCGCGCAGAACCCCGCTTATCTTATCGATCCCTCCGAGGAGGTCTTCGATCAGTGGCAGGAGGCTGCGGGTGGTCGCATCGTTAAGAGCGCCATGGCGGCCGAGCGCGACGGTGCCGCTACTTATGCGGCTGCTCTGAACGCCAAGGGTGTGGTGACCAGCATCGGTCACTCCGACGCCACCTACGATGAGTGCATCGCCGCCATCAACGCCGGTGCCAGCTGCTTTACGCATACCTATAACGGCCAGCGCGGGCTGCATCACCGTGAGCCCGGTGTCGTGGGTGCTGCCATGTCCACGCCCGAGACCTACGCCGAGATCATCTGTGACGGCAAGCACGTAAACCCTGCCGCCATCAAGGCGCTGCTGCAGGCAAAGGGCTGGCAGCACACGGTGCTCATCACCGACTGCTTGGGTTGCGGCGGCATGCCCGAGGGCAGCTACACCAGTGGTGGCATGGACGTCATCATGAAGGACAACCTGTGCTGGCTCGCTGACGGCAAGAGCATTGCCGGCTCGGTGCTCACGCTTGCCCAGGGCGTCAAGAACATCGTCGACTGGGGCATCGCCAGCGCTGATATCGCCATTCGCATGGCAACCGAGGTGCCGGCACGCTCCGCGCACATCGAGGGTAAGTGCGGCAGCATCATGCCGGGTCGCGACGCCGACTTTGTCGTGTTCGACCATGAGCTCACCCTCGTCGAGACGTATGTTGGCGGCCAGAGCGTCGGCAACGCCTTTACCGAGTAACGATAGAAAAAGACGGCGGGCCCGAATCTGCTCGGACCCGCCGTATGGGTTAAACGCTCAAAAGCACCTTCACAGTTACAGCTTGTTAGCGATCTTCTTTGCCGTGCGCTTAACGCCGGCCACCAGGCCTCCTGCAGGATGTTCCTTCTCGTATGCTAGGCGCTTCTCGCGCTTGGCGTACTCTTCGACGATGATGTCGCCATACTCGTCTTCGATCTTGTCGAAAAAGTCGACGGCGCCCTTAATTTCCTCAGCGGTCGGGTGCCCCTTTTGGACACCGCCGGTAATCTTAAACGGTCCCCACGTATCAAAGCCGGGGCAGCCGTAGACACCCATAAAGATGGCCTGCCTCATGCGGCAGATGCCATCGATATCCTTGCCGTACCACTTGTTTTTGCCACCGTAGGTCATAAGGCCAAACACCTTGTCCTGCGGCTGCAGCACATTGGTGAGCACGCGTGCCATATCTTTGTCGATCTCGGAGTAATAGATGCCCGTGGCGACGCCGATCAGATGATATTCGTGCAGGTCAGGGTACTCGTTTTTACCGAGTGACTTCACGTCGAGGGTATCGATTTCGGGGTGCGCCTCAACGATGGCATCCACGAGCTTTTTCGTATTGCCGTGATGGCGCGAGGCGTAGAGGATGATGGTTCGCATAAGAAGGCCTTTCAGCTGTAATTGCATCAATGTCTGTATGGTACCCCGTTGCATGGCTGGGATACCGGACGTATCGATGAACGTGCGGGTTTGTCCTTTGGTCAGGGCCGAGACGGGTTCTTGCGAGCAAAAAAAGCAGTTGTTCGAAAGGATGGGCAATGGAATACGCTCTCTCCAACGATTCGATTTCTATTAAGGTGTCCACGGCTGGCGGTTCGTTTACCTCGATTGAGGCCGACGGTCGCGAATATTTGTGGCAGGGCGATCCCGCCGTGTGGTCCGGCCAGGCACCGATTTGCTTCCCGATTTGTGGAGGCTTGCGCGACAACAGCGCCATGACGTTTGCCGGGCATCATGTAAAGCTCGCTCGCCACGGGTTTGCGCGCAAACAGGAGTGGAAGCTGCTGAGCCAAGGCGAGAACGAGCTGGCGATGTGCCTGGCTTCGGAGGATAACGCCGCGCTGCTGAGCGATTATCCGTACCCGTTTAAGATTGTCGCTCGTTATACGCTTGAGGGGGATGCCGTGCGCGTCTCCTATGAGGTGACCAATGAGGGAACCGAGGACATGCCGTTCTTTATCGGCGGTCATCCCGGCTTTAGGTGTCCGCTCGATGAGGGCGAGGCCTATACGGACTACGAGTTGCGCTTTGAGAAAGACGAGGCTGCGGAGCTCTGCACCGCCGTTCCCTCGACTGGATTGATTGACGTGGCAAACCGCTCCAAGAACCCCATGGTGGGAAAGACGCTGCCCCTGTCGCACGAGCTCTTCGATTTTGCGGAGACCATCTTTGACGTGCTCGAGAGCCG
>DBFBFY010000165.1:0-13200 GCA_048201615.1 Collinsella sp. | reverse complement strand
CTCATACGACCCCGGCTGCGTGGACAATGAAGGACCGGGGGTCTATATCTCGGATGGCGACGTAATCTACGTCATGGAGGGCGACCAGACGGCAGTCGTCGATTTTATGGATCGGTGTACCGAGGATGCCTACGAACAAACTTGCGAGCCCGATCCACAGACAGCGCGCGACAGTGGCTCAGCACGCACTTGGCTATTTGACGATGAAATAACCTGGGCCCCATCGAAATAAGGACCCGCCAGGCAGGCACCTTTGTGGTGGTTTCGGTTCCGATGTTCCACTGTCTCGATCTGTAACATCTAGCGGCCCTTTTCGATCCTAGATGTTACAGATTGAGATGAAATGATCGGCGGCGATCGTTTGTCTCAATCTGTAACAGCCGCTCGTCAAATAGGGGCCCAGATGTTACAGGTCGAGACAAACGGAACCACCGCAAAGGCGCCTACCCCTTCGTGGTGGTTTTCGACAAAAAGAAGCCGCCCCAATAAAAGGAGGCGGCATCAAACAAGTCTATTTATTAGCGTCCCTCAAGACCCAACGAGAACGCAGAAATGTAGCCCGGGGCTTACCCTTTCCCGAACGCGACCCTCGCGAAGCGCGTGAGCGGGCGGGAAAGGGTAAGCCCCGGGCGGACAATTAAGTGCGTTACTCGGCAGCGGCCTTGAACTTGTTGTAGTTGATCAGGCAGCCGGCCTTGACGATGGCACGCTCCTCGGCCGTCATATCGGCAATGTAGAGCTCAATCTGCTCGACCGTGCCGTCGGTGCGCACCACGTACGCGGCGATGTTCTGCAGGTCGCCATCGAGCGCAGCACGGATACCCGGCACGAAGACGTAATCGCCCACCTCAAAGTTGGGCTCGGCCTCCATCTGGAAGGGCACCATGCCCCAGTTCATCACGTTGGAGCGATAGCGCTTGGTGGCGTACTCGTGGACGATGTTGGCCAAGCCGCCAATCACGCGCTGACAGCTCGCGGCCTGCTCGCGGGCAGAACCGTCACCGGGCTTCTTGGCATAGAGCATGGAGCCGTACTCAGTCGCCTTGGCATCGGCCGCGACACCCGCGCCGGTCAGCGCCTCAAACACGCTGGCAAGCTCGGCATCGAGTGCCGCCAGGTCGCCCGCTGCCTCGCCGGCAACGCGGCGCTTTTCCACCGCGTCGACCTCCTTGGAGCGGCCCACGTAGGCAGGGTCGCGACGGCTGAGCGTAAACTCGGCCAGACCCAGCGGGTTGGAGCGGAAGGAGCTCGTCTCGCCCGAGGGAATGAGCTCGTCGGTCGTGGTGACCGGGTCCATGATCTTGGAGCACACCTTGAGCAGGATGTCGTCGCCGAGAGGCTCCATCGCGGGCCACGGCTTGATGTTGGGACCCTCGACCAACTCGTCGGCAGGCTCCGCCTTGCCAAAGCCCCAGTACACGCGCTTCTTGTACGGCGCGTCGTCAAAGGTGTACTCGCAGGCCTCGTCCCAAGTCTCCTCGGGCAGGTCGGTCGCCGGCGTCAGGACGCCGCCGTTGGCAGCCGTCGCCGCAATGGAGCGAGCGTCCATCAGGGCCACGGCGCTCAGCTGGCCATTACCCGGCTTGGAACCCTCGCGGTTAGGGAAGTTACGCGTGGTGTGGCGGATGGACAGACCGTTGTTGGCAGGCGTGTCGCCGGCGCCGAAGCACGGGCCGCAGAATGCCGTGCGCACAATCGCGCCAGCCTTCATAAGGTCGTAGATATAGCCGCGGCGTGTAAGCTCAAGTGCCACGGGTTGGCTCGTGGGATAGACCGACAGCGAGAACTCGCCGCAGCCGGTGTTGGCGCCCTTGAGCACGCGGGCAGCCTGGACCACGGAGTCGTAGTTGCCGCCCGAGCAGCCGGCGATCACGCCCTGCTGCACGTGCAGCTTGCCATCGACGATCTTGTCGAGCAGGCTGAAGTGCGTCTTGCCCTCGCCGATCTTGGCGGCCTCGAGCTCCACCTCGTGCAGGATGTCCTCGAGGTTCTCGTTGAGCTCGTCAATCTCAAAGCCGTTGGAAGGATGGAACGGCAGCGCGATCATGGGCTTGATGCTCGACAGATCGACCTCGACGCAGCCGTCGTAGTAGGCAACATCGGCGGGCTTGAGCTCGCGGTAGTCGTCGCCGCGGCCGTGCATGGCCAAAAATGCGTGTGTGTCCTCGTCGGTAGCCCAGATGCTCGACAGACAGGTGGTCTCGGTGGTCATGACGTCGACGCCGTTGCGGTAATCGGTCGTCATGCTCGCGATGCCCGGGCCCACAAACTCCATGACCTTGTTCTTGACGTAGCCCTTGGCAAAGACGGCACGGATGATGGCGAGCGCCACGTCGTGCGGGCCAACGCCGGGGCGCGGGGCGCCCGTGAGGTAGATGGCAACGACGCCGGGATAGGCGACATCGTAGGTGTCGCGCAGCAGCTGCTTTGCCAGCTCGCCACCGCCCTCGCCTACGGCCATGGTGCCCAGGGCACCATAGCGGGTGTGCGAGTCGGAGCCCAGGATCATCTTGCCACAGCCGGCGAAATTCTCACGCATAAAGGAGTGGATGACGGCGATGTGCGGCGGGACGAAGATGCCGCCGTACTTCTTGGCAGCCGAGAGACCAAAGACGTGGTCGTCCTCGTTGATGGTGCCGCCCACGGCGCACAGCGAGTTGTGGCAGTTGGTGAGCACGTAGGGCAGCGGGAACTGCTCCATGCCCGAGGCGCGCGCCGTCTGGATGATGCCGACAAAGGTGATGTCGTGGCTCGCCATGGCGTCGAAGCGAATCTTGAGCGCCTCGGGGTCGCCGGACGTATTGTGTGCCTGGAGGATCGAATACGCGATGGTGCCGCGCTTGGCATCCTCGGGCGTCTGCGTAATACCGCGCTCGGCAGCCTCGGCCTCAGGCACAACCTCGCTGCCGTTACGCAGGTAGATGCCGTCCTCGTACAGCTTGACCATACTGTCTCCCACTCTGCCCAAAAGATTTGGACGCATAGCATACATTCGTCCAATATCGTGCCATAGAACGGTTGCCAGCGGGTTACGAATCTCGGCGTTCACTTTATCTCAGTAAAGCGCAGGGCGATATTGGCGCAAGGAGTGTCCCAAAGTGCCGGCAGAGAAGGAACGTCCCCAAGTGCCAGCCAAAAATGGGAGTGGATAACCTCCCGTTTCTAGCCCTCAAGCGGACCAAAAGTGGGAGATTATCCACTCTCATATTGTTAGGATTTGCGTCGTAGAGCCGCCGTAACTAAAGATCGGTTCCCGCGCCCAAAAGCTTGCGCATGACCTGTTCGGGGTTAACCGAGCCGTCACGCGGGGCCAGGGCGGTGATCTTCTTCTGCATCTTGTACTCGTGCAGCTCGTCCTCGAGCTGGCGCACGCGGGCGCGGAGCTTTTCGTTCTCGCGCTCGCGCTCCTCGGCACGCTCCTTCATATCGAGGATGCGCACCACGCCGGCAAGGTTGATGCCCTCGTCGGTCAGCTGGTTGATGAGCTCCAGGCGCTCGATATCGGCACGCGAATACAGACGCGTGTTGCCGCCCGAGCGCTGGGGGTTCACCAGGCCCTTGGACTCGTAGACGCGCAGAGTCTGCGGATGCATGCCGGTCAACTCGGCCGCCACGCTGATCATGTACAGCGGTTTATTCCTATTGTCCTCGGCCATGCTACCTGACCCCTTTCCGTCTCGTTATCGTCCATCATAAGCCCGCGGGCGCGGGTGTGCGCCACGACCGCCCTAGTACGTCGCCTTGTAACGGTTGACCTTCTCGCGATAATCGCGCGTGTCGGCCTCGCGCAGCTTGGTCATGGCATCGCGCTCGTCATCGGACAGGTTCGTGGGGACCTGTACCTTGATTTCGACGAGCAGCGCGCCTGTGCGGCCACGGTGCTTAACGTCGGGCGCACCCATCTCCTTAAAGCGGAACTTCTTGCCCGTCTGGGTGCCAGCGGGCACCTTCAGACGAACCGTCGCGCCGCCGGGCGTGGGCACATCAACCGTGCAGCCGAGCGCCGCCTCGTAGACCGAGATCGGCACCTCCATGGTCACATCGGCACCCTTGCGCTTAAACAGCGGGTGCTCCTCCACATGCGTGGTCACGACCAGGTCGCCGCGCTCGCCGCCGGCAACGCCATACTCGCCGCGACGCTTGTAGCGTAGCTTGCCGCCGTCGACCGCGCCCGCGGGCACCGAGACCGTAATGGTCTGCTGCTCGCCTGTCGAGGGAATGCGATAGGTGACCTTGTGCGTCACACCGCGAAACGCGTCCTCGGCCGTCACATCAACAGTCAGCGACAGGTCGCCGCCCTTGCGAGCACGGCTGCGGCCAGCGCCGGCACCGGCAGCGCCCGCAGCCCCGGCAAAGCCCGAGCCCCAATCGCTGCCCCAGGCGCCGTTGCCGCTAAAGATGCTGTCGAAGATGTCGCCCCAGCCGCTGGCACCCGCGCCGGCACCGTAGCCGCCGCCATACGCGCCGCCCGCGCCCGGCATACCGCCAAACATGAGCATCTGGTCGTACTCTTTGCGCTTCTTCTCGTCCGAAAGCGTCTCATAGGCCTCGCTGATCTCCTTAAACTTGGCCTCGTCGCCGCCGGCATCGGGGTGATATTTTTGCGCGAGCTTGCGAAACGCGCTCTTGATCTCTTTGTCGGAGGCGCTCTTGGATACGCCCAGGATGTCATAGAAGGTTTTGCCTGCAGCCATCGTAGCTCCTCTCCTGTTACGTCCGCCGCCCATGCAGACGACGGTTCATGCTTTCATATGGCACTAGGCCAGAAAGGGCCCCGGGTGTTGCCCCGGGGCCCTTCTCAATTACTCCTCGGTGCTCTCGGCCGTATCGGCCGTAGCATCCTCGGGCGCCGCTTCGGGCTCCGGTGCGGGGCGCTTCTCGCCACCGTAGGTCACCGTCACCATCGCGGAACGCAGGATGCGATCCGCCATGCGGTAGCCCTTCTGGTACACATCGTTGACGGTCTCGTCGTACTGCGACGCGTCCTCGACGCGACCCACGGCCTGGTGCTCGAGCGGATCGAACGCCTCGCCCTTGGGGTCGATTGGCTCAACGCCCTCGTGCGCGAACACGTCGAGCAGCTTGGCATGTACCGCGTCAACGCCATCGACGAACTGCTTAAAGTCGTCGGAAAGCTCTTGACTGCGGGCATGGTCAATCGCGCGCTCGATATCGTCGATCACCGGCAACAGCGCGGTGACAAGCTTCTCGGTCGCGCGCTCGCGCTCGGCGATACGCTCATTGGCGGTGCGGCGACGGAAGTTCTCCCAGTCGGCCTGAAGACGGGCGGTACGCTCAGTGGCGTCCTTTGCCTTGTCCTCGGCGACCTTCTGAGCCTCTGCCGCAGCATCGAGCTCATTGCGCACGTCGGCGAGCTCCTTTTGGGCCTGCTCGAACTTGAGCTTAAAGTCGTTGTCGGCGGCTTCCTCACCGGCGCGGATAGCGGCTTCCACCATCTCGTCCTCGGTCATCGTCGCCTCCTTGTTGGAATCCTCTACCTGGTTCTCGGCAGCCTCGGCGGCCTCGGCCTCGTTGGCCTCGGTATCGTCGACGGCCTCTACGGGAATCTTCACGTCCTTCTCCTCAGAGTCAACGGGGGCGGCGCCAGCGGCAGCCGCCTCCGTGCGAGCTTTACGGGCGGACATGATTACTTGTCCTCGTCGTCCACAACCTCGTAGTCGGCGTCGACAACGTCATCGTCGGCAGGCTGGGCACCGGCGGCACCGTCGGTCTGCTGCTGAGCGTCGGCGTAGACAACCTGGGCCAGCTCGTAGGCCACGGACTGCAGGGACTCGCCGGCGGCCTTGATGGCTTCGACGTCAGAGCCCTCGAGCGCCTTCTTGGCGTCGGCGATAGCGGCCTCGGCCTTGGACTTCACGTCGGCGGAAACCTTGTCGCCCAGCTCGTTGAGGGTCTGCTCAGTGGAGTAGCACAGGCTGTCGGTCTGGTTGCGGACCTCGACCTCTTCCTTCTGCTTCTTGTCCTCCTCGGCATGAGCTTCGGCGTCCTTGACCATACGATCGACTTCGTCGTCGGACAGAGCGGTGGAGCCGGAAATGGTGATCTGCTGCTCCTTGCCGGTGCCCTTGTCCTTAGCGGAGACCTTGACGATGCCGTTGGCGTCGATGTCGAAAGTGACCTCGATCTGCGGCACGCCGCGGCGGGCAGCCGGAATGCCGGTCAGCTGGAACTTACCGAGCGACTTGTTGTCGCGGGCAAGCTCGCGCTCGCCCTGGAGCACGTTGATCTCGACGCTGGTCTGGTTGTCGGCAGCGGTGGAGTAGACCTCGGTCTTGGAGGTCGGGATCGTGGTGTTGCGGTCAATCATCTTGGTCATGATGCCGCCCATGGTCTCGACGCCCAGCGACAGCGGGGTAACGTCGAGCAGCAGGATGCCCTCGACGTCGCCGGTGAGCACGCCGCCCTGGACGGCAGCACCGTCGGCAACGACCTCGTCGGGGTTCACGGACATGTTGGGCTGCTTGCCGGTCATGGTCTTGACGAGCTCCTGGACAGCGGGCATACGGGTGGAGCCGCCGACGAGGATGACCTCGGTCAGATCGGAAAGCTTAAGCTTGGCGTCGCGCAGGGCGTTGGTGACAGGCTGCTTGCAGCGCTCGAGCAGGTCGCGGGTGATCTTCTCGAACTCGGCGCGGGTCAGCGTGTAATTGAGGTGCAGCGGGCCGGACTGGTTCATGGTAATGAACGGCAGGTTGATGGTGGTCTGCTGGGCGGCGGAGAGCTCCTTCTTGGCGTTCTCGGCGGCCTCCTTCAGACGCTGCAGGGCCATGGGATCCTGACGCAGGTCGACACCGTTCTCCTGCTGGAACTTATCGGCCATCCAGTCGATGACGCGCTGATCCCAGTCGTCGCCGCCCAGGTGGTTGTCGCCCGAGGTGGACAGAACCTCAAACACGCCGTCGGCGAGGTCGAGGATGGAGACGTCGAAGGTGCCGCCGCCCAGGTCGAAGACCAGGATGCGCTGGTCGGTGCCCTGCTTGTCCAGGCCATAGGCAAGAGCAGCAGCGGTCGGCTCGTTGACGATACGCTTGACGTTGAGGCCGGCGATCTTACCGGCGTCCTTGGTGGCCTGACGCTGGGCGTCGTTGAAGTAGGCCGGGACGGTGATGACGGCGTCGGTGACGGTCTCGCCCAGATACTTCTCGGCGTCGGCCTTCATCTTGGCGAGCGTCATGGCGCTCACCTGCTCAGCGGTGTAATCCTTGCCCTCGATGTCGACGACGGCACGGCCACCCTGGCCCTCCTTGACCTCATACGGCACGGTCTTGATCTCGGAGGTGCACTCGGAGTACTTGCGGCCCATGAAGCGCTTGATGGAGAACACGGTGTTCTTGGGGTTGGTGACAGCCTGGTTCTTAGCGGCCTTACCCACGACGCGGTCGCCGTCGGCACGGAAGCCCACGACGGACGGGGTGGTGCGGTCGCCCTCGGCGTTCACGATAATGGTCGGAGAACCGCCCTCGAGAACGGCCATTGCGGAGTTAGTAGTACCAAGGTCGATACCAAGAATCTTACTCATTAGAAATTCCCTCTCTCTTTTGCGTTCGCGCCGCCTCGACGATCTGTCGCGCGGCGCTTCGGCTTGTCTTTCAGGATGTAGTGTATCCCCTTATGGGCCGGAATATACAAAATCTAAGTCAATTCATATAAGATTTCTTATTGCTGAGAGTTTAGGTTCTTAAATGCGCAGGTAGACGCACTGTTTGAGTTCTCGGCAAATCTATCGAGATCTATGTAGAGATGGCTGAGGTTTGCGTCCGGGGGTGCCTGGGGGCCGTCTTGCGGAAAGCTCATCCCGGTTTGAGCGTGGATTCCGGGTCGCAGTTTCCGTCTGAAGGCTCAACCGGAAACCGTATCCCGTTTTGAGAGCTGATACCGGCTCGCATTTTCCGCTAGCGGGCCTAACCGGAAACTGCAACCCGTTTTTCGACAAAATAATGGGATGCGGTTTCCGCAAGCACGCTCAATCGCCCTATATTTCAAGTCACCTTTAGCTAACATTTATGCAGCTCAACGGCCCCACCTGCGCGTTTTTTAGTAAACCTTGGCATACTCGGCGAACGGTATGAAGATGCCGGCCAGAGGGTATTGCAAACGGTCGCTCCCGTGGTATGTTTTTGCCCGAATCAAACCGGCGCGCATCGCCTGTAGCGTCGGTCAACAGAGAGGAAACTACCATGGCTCATCCCGTAATTGATGCCGACGAGTGCATCGCTTGTGGCGTTTGCGTCGACTCCTGCCCCGCTGGCGTTCTGGAGCTCCAGGACGTCGCTACCGTCGCTGACGAGGACTCCTGCGTCGCCTGTGGCGCTTGCCAGGACGCTTGCCCCGCTGGCGCGATCACCGAGATCGTCGAGGAGTAACAACTCCCCCACTTGCACACTCAAAAGTACACCGTGCACAAAAAAGGAGGCCTCCGCATCGCCGCGGAGGCCTCCTTTTGCATTCGTCGTTACTAGGACAGATCGTCTTCGTAGGGCATTAGGTCCGCCAAGTAGCCTTTCTCCTTGAGCATCGCCTCGATCTCGTCGAGGGTCTGCTCGTCCTCCGCCGCGATGCGATGGAAGTGGTAACCGCTCGTCACCGTTAGTAGCGGGAAACTCTTGCCGCTCTCGATATCGTGCAGGTAGCGCTCAACATCGCGACGATTGCGGATGTCCAGGTCGGCCGTGATCTTGCCGTACACACGATGGTTGACGATCACGTTAAGCACGGCGCCACCCGCGTCGACGATACTCGTAAGTTCGTCGCCCGCCTGCTCCACGCTGTGGCGCACCTTAACAAGACGCGTGGGCACGGCGGGGCTGCTGGGGGCCTCCTGCAGCACATAACCACGGTTGGTCGCCACGACATCGTGCCCATCGGCACGCAGCAGGGCAATATCCTGAACCACGATCTGACGGCTCACGCCAACCTCGCGGGCAAGTGCGCTGCCCGAAACGGGCTCCTTGGCCACCTCGAGCACGGCCATGATGGCACGGCGACGCTCGCGGGCGTCCATTATTTACCGTCCAGCAGACGCAGGTGCTTGAGCGAGAGGTCGAGAATCGGCGCAGAGTGCGTCAGCGCCCCCGAGCTAATAAAGTCAACGCCCAGGTCGGCGAGCGCGCGGATATTGCTGGCGTCCACGTTGCCCGAGCACTCGGTCTTGGCGCGGCCGGCGATAAGCTCAATCGCGGCAGCCATATCGTCGTGGGTCATGTTGTCGAACATGATGATGTCGGCGCCGGCCTCCACAGCCTCGCGCACCATGTCCAGGTTCTCGCACTCAATCTCGACCGTCGTGGTAAACGACGCATGGGCGCGCGCCATCTCGATCGCACGCGTCACGCCGCCGGCGGCGTCGATGTGGTTGTCCTTGAGCATGACAGCCGTCGACAGGTTGTAACGGTGGTTGCTGCCGCCGCCGATCTCGACCGCGGCCTTCTCGAAGGCGCGCATGCCCGGCGTGGTCTTGCGCGTGTCGACGAGCACGGTCTTGGTACCCTCGAGCGCCGCCGCCATGTTGTGCGTGTAGGTGGCGATACCGCTCATACGCTGCAGATAGTTGAGCGCCACGCGCTCGCCCGAAAGCAGCACGCGCGCATCGCCGCGCACCTGACCCACATGGTCGCCGGCGTGCACCTCGTCGCCATCGGCAACGTCGAGCAGCACCGAGCTCTGCGAATCCAGCAGCTCAAAGGTGCGAGCGAACACATCCAGGCCGGCGATGATGCCATCGGCTTTGGCGATAAGCTCCACCGTGGCGGGACGCGCCGTGGGGCACACGCTCGCCGTGCTCACGTCCTCAAACGTAATGTCCTCGCGCAGAGCCTGCAGAATCAGATCATCGACGACGAGCTTCATGGTAATGGGATTCATGGTCTACTCCTCCACGGCCTGCGTGCCGGCGGCACGGGCCAATTCATCGATTGCCAGGGTGTCGACGCTCAGGGCGCGATGACGGCCATCGAGCGCGGGATCGCCCGCCTGCTCCACGGCCAGCGACTCGCCGGTGCGCATGTACCACGCGGCGCGACGACCCCAGACCAACGCCTCGAGCAGGCTGTTTGATGCAAGGCGGTTCTTGCCGTGAACGCCGTTGCAAGCCGTCTCGCCCGCGGCATAGAGCTCGGGCATCGAGGTGCGGCCATCCTTGTCGACCCACACGCCGCCCATAAAGTAGTGCTGCGTGGGCGTAACGGGAATGGGCTCATCCAGGATGTCGCGACCGTCCTCAAGGCAGCGCGCGCGGATGTTGGCGAAATGCCTGGTCACCACGTCGCGCTCGACGGGGGCAAAGCTCAGCCACTCGTGCTCGGTGCCGTCCTGCTTCATCTGCTCGCGAATAGCGACGGCGACTACGTCGCGCGGCTGCAGCTCGTCGGTAAAGCGCTCGCCGGCAGCGTTGAGCAGAATCGCGCCCTCGCCGCGGCAGCTCTCGCTGATCAGGAAGGTGCGGCCCGGCTGCGGCGAGAACAGTCCCGTGGGGTGGATCTGCACGTAGTCCAGGTGCTCCATCTTAATGCCATGCTCCTGAGCGATGTAGCAGGCATCGCCCGTGAGCTGCGGATAGTTGGTCGAGTGGTCGTATACGCCGCCGATGCCGCCCGTTGCCCACAGCGTGTGGCGGGCATGGATCTTAAACAGCTCGCCGGCATGCACGCCCTCGGCGACATTTGCCAGCTCGTCGGCGGGACGAAGCGAGTTGTCCTCGTCCACGGGAACGGCGACGACGCCGGTGCACACCGTGGCGCCGTCACGCTCGCCCGTTAGAATGTCGGTCATGGCCACGTGCTCCAAAATCTGCACGTTATCCAGCTTGCGAACGGCCTGGAGCAGCTTGGTCGTGATCTCCTTGCCCGTAATGTCGGCATGGAAGGCAATTCGCGGACGGCTGTGCGCGCCCTCGCGGGTAAAGTCGAGGCTACCGTCGGCCTTGCGCTCAAAGTCCACGCCCATGGCCAGCAGGTCGTTGATGACCGAGCGGCTCGAGCGGATCATGATGTCGACGCTCTCGCGGCGGTTCTCGTAGTGGCCGGCGTGCATGGTGTCCTCAAAGAAGGCATCGTAGTCCGAGCCCTCGGGCAGCACGCAGATGCCGCCCTGCGCGAGCATCGAATCGCACTCGTCGACCGCGCCCTTGGAAAGCATGATCACGCGCGTGCTCGTCGGCAGATTGAGGGCCGCGTACAGGCCCGCCACGCCGCAGCCGGCAATGACGACGTCGCACTCCATATCGGGGTATTGCTTGGTTTCCACAGGAATCCTCTCCCTTGTAATGTGACATAAGGGACTGCCCCTCATGTCACATTGTTCTAGCGCGCTGCGTACTCGAGCATACGGTCGAGCGTGAGCTTGGCCTGGTCTGCCGCCTCGTCCGAAACGCCGATCTGCACCTCGCCCTCGCCCGTCTCCAGGCAGCGCACGAGCTTTTCGAGCGTGATGAGGTCCATGTTGACGCAGGTGGGCTGCACCGCGGGGAAGTAGAACTTCTTGCCGGTGCCCTGGCAGCGGCGCTCGAGCTCGTAGAGCACGCCGCGAACCGTCACGATAATGAACTCGCTCGCGTCGGACTCCTCGGCATACTTGATGATGCCGGCGGTGGAGCCGATGTAGTCGGCCTCGGCCAGGACGTCGGCCTTGCACTCGGGGTGCGCCAGCACGAGCGCGTCGGGGTGGGCCTCCGTCGCGTCGACGATCTGCTCGACGGTGATGATGTGATGGCGCGGGCAGTAGCCGTTGTTGAGGATGACGTGCTTTTGCGGCACCTGCTCGGCTACGAAGCGGCCCAAGTTTTGGTCGGGAATGAACAGGATATGCTGCTGCGGCAGCTCGGACACGATCTTAACGGCGTTGGAGCTGGTGACGCACACGTCGCTCCAGCTCTTGATCTCGACCGTGGAGTTGACGTAGCAGACCACGGCAAGGTCGTCACCGTACTCGGCGCGCGCTGCATCGACTGTCTCGCGCTTGACCATGTGCGCCATGGGGCAGTCCGCGCCCGGCTCGGGCAGCAGCACGGTCTTAGTGGGATTGAGCAGTTTGGCGCTCTCGCCCATAAACTCCACGCCGCACAGCACGATAGTCTGCTGCGGCAGGCTCTTGGCGAGCTTTGCCAGGTAGAAGCTGTCGCCGACGTAATCAGCCACGGCCTGCACCTCGGGCGCCACGTAATAGTGCGCCAGGATCACCGCGTCACGTTGGGTTTTTAGCTGCTGAATGGCCTCGACGAGCTCTGCGGGCACCAGTGCCGCGCGCTCCGTTGCCGTCGTTGCCGATGCTAGGCCGGCCGCGATATCGCGTGCAAGCTCCGACGCATCCATGTTCGCGCTCTGTGCCATCAAGGCCCCTCTCTTTTGGCGAATCTTGGGGCTTTAGTATGACACCTAGGTTTACAGCTGACAAGACAGCTGTAAACCTAGGTGTAAAGTTGAAATAAAGATTCAATCTTGGGTCGGGTCCATTTTCGAACTGGCAAGCTGAGGATAGCTGAGCTCTCGATGGCGCAGGAGGCATCTTTCGCCACCGCAACACCGCTTGGCGCGAGCCGCACGCCGTGGGACGCAAACGGTCCGCACCCCCGCAAGCGGCGCGTGCCCGATGTGGCAAAATCGAACTACTTAAGGGGGCCGAATGCTCAAGATTATTGCCTGCGACGATGATGTCGCTTTTCTAGATAGACTGCACCGGATGATCGACCGTTGGTCGACCGAGACGGGCACGGCGGTCGATGTTGCGCTCGTCACGCGCGGCGAGGACCTGCTGGCCCGCCATGCCGCATCGCGCGCCGACATCATTCTGCTCGACATGATCATGCCGCTCGTCAACGGCATGGACACCGCACGCGAACTGCGCCAGGCCGACACCGCCGTGCGCCTGGTGTTCCTCACCTCGTCGCCCGAGTTCGCGCTGGAATCCTACGAGGTCCGCGCCTTCGACTATCTGCTCAAGCCCGTGACTTACGAACGCCTGGCGCGATTACTCGACGAGCTTTCGAGCATGCGCCCGGCGGCAACCGACGAGCTCGTGATCAAAACTTCCTTTGGCTACCACGCCTTGCGCCTGTCCGACATCGAATATGCCGAGGCGCGCAACAAGCACGTGGTCTTCCACCTGCGCGACGGACGCGATATCGAGGCACTCGAGTCGTTCCGCAGCGTCGAGGACCGCTTGGAGCAAAACGCGGTCTTCTTTAAA
>DBFBFY010000164.1:0-3530 GCA_048201615.1 Collinsella sp. | reverse complement strand
CGCGACGCTTGTGAAGCTCATGTCGATTGTCCCGCTGCCGGATGGCGCAGGTTCGCCGGCTGAGGGCAATGGCTCGGGCATCCCGATGATGATCGATGCCATGCGCGCGCATGGTCTGGCCGAGCCCCTGTTCTGCCCGGGGTTCGATCGGTTCAAGGTCGTACTTTACCGTTCAAAGATCGAGCCGGTCGATCATGGCGGGGGCTTAATTGTGACGGCACTCAAACACTACGGCGAGCTGGGGACGCGCGAGCTGGCAGAGCACACAGGGCTTACAATTTCCCAGGTTAGGTCGCGCGTCAACGCGCTCATTGCTCAAGGCGAGCTTGAGCCCACGGCGCCGTCGACAAGCCGCAACCGCAAATATCGACTGTCAGAGCGCGTGGAATAAATGCGTTAGTGGACGAGGCGACTCAATAATCGACCCTCGATTGGCGCCCACTAAGGTAAAGCGGTTGTTGCCCAGTCGACGGTGATGCTAAAGACTCGGCTTACGCCGGCATGGCCCCGAACCCGTCTATCAAGAACAGCCTAAGAACCAGCTTGATGACATTTCCCGGTTTGACTTCAGCCGTGCCAAAGACGCTGCGCTCGGCGAGCTCGCTGCAGTATGCATAGATGTCGCGGATAAGGTCCGCGCCCGAGAGCGTAAACATGTAGCCTGCGTCCGAAAGCGCATTGGGCGCGGCAGGCAACTTGGCCATGTGACAGAACGTTTGCAGATCGGGCGCCATAACGTTCTGGTAGTCGAGGTGGCCGTTGGCATCCTGCGCGGCAAGCTCCAATTGGCGCACAAAATCCAGCGCCGCCGCTAACACAAAGCTCGGCGTAGGCGCATTGACGTTCTGGGTGGTCGCCACAAGCCTGCCCGCTGCCTGCGTGATAAGCCAGGCGACCTCGCGCTGGCAGCGCACGGCCTTGCGCGTAACCGGCTTGATGGACGAAGAAGAAACGCTCCCCTTAGGCGGATTCGAAGCAGCCATAAGACCCTCCCATGAACGACCCGGCCCAACAAGCCCGGATGAAACACGTGCTACATCAGTATACAGGGAAGTGGGGTAGCGGGGTACAAGCGCGCCAGCGGCAAACCGAGAGCATCAACGATGTGCCGATCGCGGAATGAGATCTCGTAATAATTGACTTCCGGCCATATTATTGAGGGGCATGACTCGCGTTCGTATGGTTGTAGGTGCTGGCGATGAACGACATTGACCTTGCTGTTCCGTTGATGGATGGACCAAGCTATGACCGCGCCTGCAGTCTCGTGCCTTCCGAATACGTTGAGGCATGGGAGTGGTTTCTGGGTGAGGAACAGCGCGGCGGCGTTTGGACCAGCCTTCCGCACCACACCAAGGAAGATAGCCCTCAGTATCAGTATCGTTTGAGAATTGGCTCGGTCTTCTTTCCCGTAACGCGGGATTCAGGGATCTTCTGGCCGGGCCAGGATCGGGTGAAGCAAGATCCCAATAAGATCTTTGCGCTTTCGGTCCATAACTCTAAAAAGAGCTTCTACACCGATGTGCCTCCGCTCTATTTGGACGATGGCACGTGGGTCATTAAGTATTCGGTTCAAGCGCCAGGCGCCGTTGGTTCTCGAGACCAAGACTATAACCGTAAAATGCTCAACTGCATGGAATGTGGCGTTCCGGTCGGAGTCATATTTGCAACCGAGGTGGGCTATAAGGTGCTCGGCCTTGCGTTTGTTGAGCGGTTCGAGCCCGAAAACGGATGGTTTGTTCTGCACGGTCCTGTTCATAAAGGCGGACCGGACCCTCGTTTTGCACCCGACATGAGTTATCTGAAGCACATGCCCGTCGATATTGAGTTTGCCGGACAGGGTGCGACCGACGACGAAAAGGTCCGCTATGCGTTAAGGCGCGAGCGATTGGGGCAGCAATGGTTCCGCAAGCAGCTCGTTGCCGCCTATGACGGCCGTTGCGCGGTGTCGGACTGCGGCGTCAGCGAAGCTCTGGAGGCTGCACATATCGAGAATTACTCGGGACCCAAATCGCAGGTTGCCAGCAATGGCATTCTGCTTCGTCGCGATCTTCATTCCCTATTTGATGCTCACCTGATTTCGTTTGAGCCTGTTTGCGGCGAATATCGGCTGTGCGGATCGTACCTGCTGGATAAGACCGACTACGCTTCCTTTGCGGGTGCGACGCTAAGGCAGCCGAATGAGCGTCAGTGGCGACCCAATACGGTGTTTCTTGAGGCCCATCGCATTGAGTTCGATCGCTCGGAAAAGAAGCGTGAAAAGGCGGGGCTTCTGCCGTATTAGCGTATTTGGCTTTGGCATTCTTTGACGATCGTGTTGTTTGATCGGATCGCGTGGCGATACAATCTCGCGCACGCCCGCCGGTGCATGCTCTTCCTGTTTTGTATAGCGAGAGGGGAGCGTGTATGAGCTGGCGAGGCGATATTGCGATGGGGAAGTACGGAAAACTGCCGTGTGCCCTTATAGACAACAATATGTTTCCGAGCGTAGAGGTTGATTGCGGGTCGTTTGTCGTCACCTGCCCTTGCTGCGGCTCGCAAATACCGTGTCTCGACATTCGGTTCATCGATGCGCGCGACAGACTCAGCGACGAAGTGAGAAAACAGACAGGCGTTCATATGCCGGTGTATCCGGAGAAATGCCCTGTTTGTGGCCTCGATATCGTGTATGACGCCGGCGACGAGGGATAGGTGATGCGGAGGAGCTGGCTGTGAAGGCTTCTCCGTCTCTACAAATAAATCCCCTCACCGAGTTGCTTGTGGAACTCGGCGTGATGGTCGCGTGCCCAGGTAAAGAGCGCCTGGTCAAAGTCGGTACGCGTGGCCGGGACGCCAAAGACGCCGGCAACTTCGACGCGTATAAACTCCAGTGCCGGCAGCTTGTTGATGGCAGTGAGGGCAAACGGGGACGAGGGCTCCTCGAACAGATAGCGGCTGCCTTGCAGCGCGTCGCAACTGGTGCACGTGTTGCCGAGCGACGGGGCTTTGGAGGCTCGCGCGCCTACGGGCTTGTAGCCGCAGCGCTTATGAAGGTAGTCGCGGATCTCGCCCGGCACGCAGCCAAGAGCGGGCACGATGGCGAGTGCGTTGGCGTTGGCCGTGTCGATGGCAATGTGCCCGGATTCGTTGGGCGCATGCGCGATGACGATGCTCTCGTCGTTATCGGCTCGATAGGGAATGCCGAAGGCCGCGACCGAGGTCTCTTTGTGACATTTCCAGCACTCGCGCTTGCCCAGTACTAGATATATATACGGCGCTGAGGGGTCGGATCGGTCAACACCGGGCAGCCACTCGGCAAAGGGCTCGGGGTTGACGCCGCTGGGTACATACCAGATCTTCTTGGTCCGGTCCCATTTGGCGCCCAGCGCCTTGGCTTCTTCTTTGTGCGAAAAGGGGACATCGAGCTCGGTGCGCATGGCGGCTCCTTGGTGCTGCAGGTGCAAGTGGCTCAAGGATACCGCAGGGCGCAGACATCGCGGCGTTTTGCTGAGGAGTTGCGGCTCGGATGGGTTCGAGACGCGTTGGCCTCGGCC
>DBFBFY010000163.1:0-4560 GCA_048201615.1 Collinsella sp. | reverse complement strand
TGACGTTCAACTTCAAGGGCGCGACCAGAAGGTCAGCGCCCTTTCGTTTCACGTCACCTTGTCTCAAATGCGGCCCGCTCGCTGTCGTTGCCAAAACATCGGCGCTTCCGTTGTTGGCACTTGGGGACGTTCCTTTTGTGCTGGCACTTTGGGACGCTCCTTGTCATTGGTGCAAAGCAACCTCTCCTCATTGCGCCAAGCGGCGTGTGCCGTTAAGCGGAGAGGCGTATTGTTGACCCATCGTTTGGGCATACAATGGCTATTGGTTTGCTGCGGTGAAGGCCTGTCCGCTCCGCAGCTTTTTTCTACGGTTAAAGGAGTATGTATGTCCGTTGAGGTCATGAGGTCTGTGATCGAGGCCGCCGAGGGTCGTGCGCCCGTCGACACGCTGTTTACCAATGCGCAGATTGTCGACGTATATGGCCAGCGCGTGGCGCCCGGTAGCGTTGCCGTCAAGGACGGTGTAATCGTCGGCGTGCTCTACGACGGTCGCGACGATGCTGCTGGCACCTACGAGGCAACTGAGGTCATCGACTGCCAGGGTCGCTATCTCGCTCCCGGTTTTATTGACGGGCATCTGCATATCGAGTCTTCGAACATCCGTCCCGCCGAGTATGCTCGCATGGCCGCGACGCGCGGTACTACCACCGCCATTGCCGACAGCCACGAGATTGCCAATGTTGCCGGTCTCGACGGCTTGCGCTTTATGATCGAGGACGGCCGTCGCGCGCCCATTTCCATCAAGTACATGATGCCCTCGTGCGTGCCCGCGCTGCCCGATGAGCAAGCAGGCGCTGTGATTACCGCCGCTGACATGCAGGCGTTTTTTGCCGAGCATCCGGGCGATGTCTTTGGGCTGGGCGAGATGATGAACCTGCCGGGCGTCTTTATGGCCGATCCCGAGACCTGCGCTCGCATCGATGCTGCCAACCAGACGCCGTCCAAGCAGGTTGACGGTCACGCGCCGCTCGTTGCCGGCAAGGACCTCAACGCCTATGCCGCAGCAGGTATTATCGCTGACCATGAGTCGACGATTCCCGAGGAGGCACTCGACAAGCTGTCTCGCGGCATGTACGTGATGCTGCGCGAAGGTACGTGCAGCCATGACCTGGCCAACCTGTCGCCGATGCTGCTGGAGAATCCTGCCCGTGCCCGCCGTTGCTGCTTTGCGACTGACGACAGTGCTCCCTCCGACGCGCTTGCGACTGGCATGATCGATAACGCCTGCCGCGTGGCGATTGAGGCCGGTATCGACCCCGTGGTCGCTATCTCTATGGCGTCCCTGTCCACGGCCGAGGTGTTTGGCCTGGACCACGGTTGCCGCGACCCGCACGAGCTGCGTGGCGCCATCGCCCCGGGCAAGCGTGCCGACCTGCTGGTACTCAACGACCTGACGTTTGCCACGGCTCCGCATCGCGTGTATGCCGCCGGTGCCCTGGTGGCGCAGGACGGTACCTTTGTGGGCGAGATTGCACCCGAGATGGCCGAGGTTGCGGCCCTTGCCGATGAGCTGCGCGCCTCCGTTAAGCTGCCGAAGCTTTCGCTCGACGTATTCGACTATGCCTTTAAGCCGGGCGAGGCCGTTATCGATGTCATCCCAGGTATGGCTATCACGGGTATGGCCCGCCCCGAGAGTGCCGAGGACTTGCGTCGCATTATGCTGATTGAGCGCCATGGCCGCGGCGTGTCGCTGCAGGCCGAGGGCGCCGATGGCGACGGTCCCGCCGGCATGGGGCTCGTCGGCAAGCATATCGGTCGCGGCTGGGTGCGCGGTTTCACCATCACGGGCGGTGCCATTGCCTCCACGATCGGCCACGACTCGCACAACGTGTGCGTGGTGGGCGACAATGCGGCGGATATGATGGCTGCCGTTGAGGCCGTGGGCCAGGGCGGCCACGTGCTGGTGCGCAACGGCGAGGTCGTGGCGCGCATTCCGCTGGCGCTCGGTGGCCTTATGAGCGAGGGCACGGCCGAGGACGTTGCCGCGCAGCACGACGACTTTATGGTCAAGGCGCGCGCCATGGGTATTGAGCCGCCGCTCGACCCCATCATGGGCATCATCTTCCTGCCCCTGCCGGTCATCCCGACGCTCCGCATCCGCCCCGAGGGCATGTTCGACGTTACAACCTTCACCTACGCCGACTAGTCATCGGGGACGTTCTTAAACGACTAGTCGTCGGGGTGGCGTGTCGCCTGACGCCGCGACCGTGAGACCTCTGGCATGTGTGAGCTATTTGCTAGGTCCTTGTAACGTTTACGCCCGCAGAGTCTTATTTGAGCTCCCTTTGGGTACGTTGGAATTGGATATACGTCCGATTCCATCAAGCCCGAAGGGAGCTTTTCTATGTTTAAACTGATTGCATCCGATATGGACGGCACGTTGCTTGACGAAAACGGCCAGGTGCCTCCCGAGACCTACGAACTGATTCTGGCGCTACACGAGCATGGCGTGCATTTCGCCGCATCGTCAGGCCGTCGTTACGACCGCCTGTGCGAGTTCTTTGCACCTGTTCGCGACAAGATGGACTTTGTCGCCGCTAACGGCGCCCAGGTCTACGCCGACGGTAAGATGGTAGACCGCGAGGTGTATTCGCACCTGGCGATTCGAAGGCTCGCCCAGGCCGTCGCGACGTTTCCCAATCTGCATCTTGCACTTTTTGACCGAACCAAGTCCTTCTTGCTCGGTGACGAGTGCAAGTTCGTGCGTGAGGTCGATAAGGACCTTCCCAATGCCGAGCGCATTTGGGAGCTGCCCGATCCCAGCGTAAATATCATCAAGGCGAGTATCTTTTGCGATGACGGTGCCGTTATGGACAGCGCTTACGTACTACAGCGCGAACTCGGTCAGCTCTTTACTTTTGCGCCTTCGGGCAACGCGTGGATCGATGCCATGCAGCCCGGCGTGTCGAAGGCCTCGGGCATCGCACAGCTCATGGAGCACTATGGAGTCGAACGCGACGAGGTTATGGCGTTTGGCGACTCGATGAACGACTACGAGATCATTCGCTTTGTCGGTACGGGCTGCGCGATGGAAAACGCGCGCCCCGCGCTCAAGGCAGTGGCCGATCGCGTGGTGGGTTGTAATCGCGACCACACCGTCCAGCAGGAGCTCCGTCGCGTGCTAGAGGGCCTCGCTTAATCCGGCAGATGGGGACGTTCCTTTTCTGCCGGCAGTGGGGGGCAGTCCTTGCAGCTTTTTCGCGAAGACTGTCCCCAACGACTAGTCATTCAAGAACGTCCCCAATGACTGTTTTAGCTACCCTGCCGGGTTGCTGCTGCTAGGCGAGAGCGGCCATGATGGTGCGGGCGACGCCGTCGTGGTCGTTGTCGTATTCGGTGATGGCGTCGGCGGCCTCGCGGTCCTCGGGCTCGGCGTTGATCATGGCCATGCCGTGGCCCGCTGCCTGCAGCATGGGGATGTCGTTGATGTTGTCGCCGAACGCCCAAGCGTCGGCGAGACGCTCGCCCAGGTGCTCGCAGAGCCACGTGAGGGCCGTTCCCTTGGTGGCGCCCTCGCCCATGACCTCGATATTCATGGCGTACGAACGCGTGACTTCAATGCCTCCGAGCGTGTCGAGTTCCGCCGCGATGGCGTCGCGATCAGCCGGGTTGTGCCAGTACATGGCGATGCGCTCGAGCGTCTCGACCTCGTCGATCTTGCTGTCGATATCCATGTCGATCGGTGTTCGTGTGCGCTTGAGCGAAGCCGCGATGTGGGGGTCGCCGCCGCAGAATTCGTCCAGGCGCGTGTAGAGCGAGCGGGGGAGGAAGCACTGCCCATCCGCGAAGATATCGAAGGTCACATCGTGGCCGGCGGCGATGCGATGGATGCGATGGGCAATGCCGCAATCGAGCGGACGGCTCAAGATGCACGTGGCGCGCGAGGCGTCGGTGGGCACATCGTCGTCGAGCTGCCAGACGCTGGCGCCATTGGCGCAAACGGCATAGTGCACGGCGGTATGGGCGAGGATGGGCTCAAAGATGCCCGACAGCGGACGTCCCGTGCAGGGCACAAATTCAATCCCGCGTCGAGCGAGCTCGTCGAGCATCGCCCAGGTGGCATCGCTCATCTGCTTATCGCTCGTCAACAGCGTTCCATCCATATCGGAAAACACAATCATTTGATGCAGCCCTTTCTGCTGGCATAAAAAGCGTGGCCGAGGGCGATGATGCCCTGGCCACGCTCGGGTTCTATAACGGTCCGCGTCCTAGCGATCGGCGAGCGGCTTGTACTCCAGCGGCTCGATAACCGGGCGATACGCGGGGCGAATAATGCGGTGCGCGCAGAAGAGCTCTTCCATGCGGTGTGCCGACCAGCCGGCCATGCGGGCGACGGCGAATAGCGGCGTAAAAAGCGTCTCGGGTACGCCGAGCATCTTGTAGATAAAGCCCGTGTACAGGTCGATGTTGGCACAGATGGGCTTGGTCATGCCGTGGTCGCGCATCACCTGCGGTGCCAGGCGCTCGATGCGCTCGATGAGCGCGAACTCCTCGCCCAAGTCCTTCTTGGCGGCAAGCGTGCGCGCGTAACGGCGGCACACCTCGGCGCGCGGGTCGCTC
>DBFBFY010000162.1:0-4984 GCA_048201615.1 Collinsella sp. | reverse complement strand
TGCCCACGCCGCTAACGGCGGCATCAAGATCGATAAGACCGCGCACACGGGCGTTGAGGGCCTCTACGCTTGCGGCGAGGCGACAGGCGGCATGCACGGCGCCGACCGCATTGGTGGCTTGTCAAGCGCCAACGGCATCGTGTTCGGGCGCGTCGCGGGCGCATCGGCAGCCCTTGCAGCGCAGAAGGAGCCTGAGGCAGCCCTGAAGGCGGATATCACCCTCCCCCAGTACGGCATTGCCACAACAGATGCCGAACGCCTGACACACAGCCTTAGGCACACGATGAGCACCTATTGCATGATCAACAGGACCGAAACAGGCCTATCCGAGGCCCTGCAACAGCTTGAAAGCCTGCAAGACGAAGCCACGGCTCTAAATAAGCCACATGCCAACGACAGCGAAATCGCTGCCCTCGCCCGCCTGCAATCGCAGATTCGACTAGCACAGGAAATGGTCAAAGCCATGCGCAAGCGAACCGAAAGTCTCGGGTCGCACTATCGAGCGGATTAAACCGGACACCTATCTAAAGCAGAACACAACCAATCGATATCCATGGGCCCCGTGAGCTCGAAGCAGCACGGGGCCCATTCGTGTCCGCACGACAGCGTATCCTTATTCTGAATACAGAGCGGGCAAAGCCCGCATAGAAAATAGACCAGCGAGGAGGAGATATGGACAGTAGAGATATCGAGAAGTGGCGTATCGAACTTGATAGCTACGCCAATGTGGAAGACGGCGTTGAGTATTGGCTCGCACGCGATTTAATGGAACCCATGGGGTACACTCGATGGGAGAACTTCGCCGAAGTTGTTAAGAGGGCAAAAGTCTCATGCGAAACAAACAAAACTCCAGTTGATTCCCATTTTCGTGACACCACGAAAATGGTAACTGCCGGTGTCGCCGCTCGCGCGGTTAAAGACTACAAACTTACGCGCTATGCATGCTATTTAATCGCGCAGAACGGAGATTCAAACAAGCCAGAGATCGCGCTCGCCCAGGCATACTTTGCCGTGCAGACGCGCCGCCAAGAGCTCATAGAGCAGCGCTTCGCAGAGATTCAGCGCTTGCAGGCGCGTCACTCGCTATCCGATTCAGAGAAACAGCTCTCGGGTATTGCGTTCAAACGCGGCGTGGACTCCAAAGGATTCGCGATCATCAAGTCGAAGGGCGATGAGGCGTTATTCGGCGGCAGAAGCACGGCGGAAATGAAGCAGCAGCTCGGCGTACCCAAGAGCGCGGCATTGGCGGACAGGTTAGCCGATGTCCTCATCAAAGCAAAGGACCTTACGAACTCGATGACGGCCTTCAACGCCGAGGAACACGACCTGTACGGCCTGGACCAGATCAAGCAAGAGCACGTCGAGAACAACACAAGCGTGCGTGGCAGCCTCATCGACCGCGGAATTGTCCCCGAGAACCTACCGCCTGCCGAGGATACAAAAAAGCTCGAGCGTCGCGTGAAGACAGACGAGAAGAAACTCAAGGAGGGTACTGACGGTTTTACCGATCCCCAGGGTAGGCTCGATCTGTGAAAGCGGCTGTGCCCTTTCGGGTTCGACCCCATGCGAGGTCAACAAAAAAGCGACCAGCCTGAGCCAGTCGCTTTAACGATCTTTGGGTGGGCCGTCAGGGGGTCAGCCTGCTGCGCAGGCGGTCGCTGCGGCGCTTTGCGCCTTGCGCGCTGCGCTGGCAAATGCTTACGCATTTCCTCAGCTCCGCGCCCCAACGGGTTCGACCCCATGCGAGGTCAACAAAAAAGCGACCAGCCTGAGCCAGTCGCTTTAACGATCTTTGGGTGGGCCGTCAGGGGGTCGAACCCTGGACCTTGGGATTAAGAGTCCCCTGCTCTACCAACTGAGCTAACGACCCAAAGCTAAAGTCCGTTGTGGCGGACTTTAGAGGAGATATCGTGTGGTGGGCCGTCAGGGGTTCGAACCCTGGACCTTGGGATTAAGAGTCCCCTGCTCTACCAACTGAGCTAACGACCCGATATCAACACAAAGCAAGAACTGGGGTGGGTAAAGGGACTCGAACCCTCGACCTACGGGACCACAACCCGTCGCTCTAGCCAACTGAGCTACACCCACCGTGTCCTGTGCGCTTCGCGCTCGACTATTATTGCAAGGAACGCCACACGATGCAAGCCCCAATTTTCAAGAATTTTGAAAAGAGTTTTTCGAGACCATTTCGAACAAATCCCACCGGTTTCATAGGAGTAAACTTGCCCCACTGCAAATCCTCGAAAGGACCGTCATGAAAGAACTCTCCAACCGCACGGCAACGTTTACCGATTCGGTCATCCGCCGCATGACACGCATCTCCAATAAGTACGGCGCTGTCAATCTCTCGCAGGGCTTCCCCGACTTCGATCCCCCGGCGCAGCTGCTCGATAGCCTCAGCGCCATCGCCAGCGACCCCAAGCCGCTCTATCACCAGTACTCCATTACCTGGGGCTCCCAGGCCATGCGCGAGGCGCTCGCCGCCAAACAGGAGCACTTTATGGGCATGCCGGTAAACCCCAACGAGAACATCGTGGTCACCTGCGGCTCCACCGAGGCCATGATGGCCGCCATGATGACGGTTACGAACCCCGGAGACAAGGTCGTCATCTTCTCGCCGTTCTACGAGAACTACGGCGCTGACACCATTCTCTCGGGTGCCGAGCCCATCTATGTGCCGCTCAACCCGCCCACATTCGACTTTGACCGCGAGGCGCTCGAGGCAGCCTTCCGCGACAACGACCCCAAGGCCATCGTCCTGTGCAACCCTTCTAACCCTTGCGGCAAGGTCTTTACGCGCGAGGAGCTCACCTTCATCGCCGACCTCTGCAAAAAGTACGACGCCTACTGCATTACCGACGAGGTATACGAGCACATCGTCTACGCGCCCCACGAGCACGTCTATATGGTCACGCTGCCCGGCATGTTCGAGCGAACCATCAGCTGCAGCTCGCTGTCTAAGACGTACTCCATCACCGGTTGGCGCTTGGGCTACACCATCGCTCCGTCCCAGATCACCGAGCGTATCAAGAAGGTCCACGACTTTCTCACCGTGGGTGCCGCCGCTCCCCTGCAGGAAGCCGTTGTCACCGCCCTCAACTTCGACGACAGCTATTACGATGAGGTCCTCGACCTCTACACCGCCAAACGCGACTTGTTCTGCCAGGGGCTCGATAGCATCGGTCTTGAGCATAACGTGCCGCAGGGCGCCTACTACGTCATGATGGACATCTCTGAGTTTGGCTATGACAGCGACCTCGAATTCTGCGAGGACCTCGCATCCAAGGTGGGCGTGGGCGCCGTGCCCGGCTCGAGCTTCTTCCGCGAGCCCGTCAACCATCTGATTCGTTTCCACTTTGCCAAGCGGGACGAGACGCTTAACGCGGCACTGGAGAACCTCAAGTCTCTACGTGATAAAATCAAGCCGCGCGGGTAAGGACGGCCCGGCAGCTAAAGTAGCCAAAGAAGCCTCGCACCGCCCGCCACGTTGCGAGGCTTCTTTTTATAGCGCTTTCTTAAATGGTTTAGAGCCCTATACTTTAGTCACGGAGCAACTCGTCCCAGAGAGAGGAATACTATGGCAGAACAGCAGCTTATCGGAGCGCTCGAGGCCGGCGGCACCAAGATGGTCTGCGCCACGGGCTATGCAGACGGTACGGTCCTGGAGCGTGAGCAGATCGCGACCACGACCCCGCAGGAGACCGTTGAGGCCGTCAATGCATGGTTTGCCGACAAGGGCATCGCCGCGCTGGGCATCGGCGCCTTTGGCCCCACCGCAGTCAACCCTGCCTCGCCCCAATACGGCAAGATCCTGGAGACGCCCAAAACGGCATGGCGCTACTTTGACCTGCTGGGCACTATCCAAAACGAGCTCAATATCCCCTGCGGCTACGACACCGACGTCAACGTCGCCTGCCTGGGCGAGGTCACCTTTGGTTGCGCCCAGGGCCTCACTGACGTTGTGTATCTGACCATCGGCACCGGCGTGGGCGCCGGCGTGCTCTCGGGCGGTAAGCTCGTACACGGCATGATGCATCCCGAGGCCGGCCACATCCTGGTCACGCGCGACCCGCGCGACACCATTGGCGAGCACAGCGCCTGCCCCTTCCACGACAATTGCCTCGAGGGTCTCATCGCCGGCCCCGGCGTTAAAAAGCGCTGGGATGGCAAGAGCGCCGGAGACATGGCCGATGACCCGGAGGCCATGGACCTGCTCGCAGGCTATCTGGCACAGGCGCTCATGACCTACACGCTGTGCTACGCGCCGCAAAAGATCATCATCGGTGGCGGCGTGGCCGACCACACCCCCATCGTGCCGCTCGCGCGCAAGAAGTGCGCCGAGATGCTCAACGGTTATATCGTCACGCCCGAGGTCAACGACATCGATACCTATATTGTCAACAACAGCCTTGAGGGCAAGCAGGGCATCATGGGCTGCCTGGCCCTGGGCGCGCAGGCGCTTCAGTAACAGACGCACCCACAGGGCGTGGCGCGCCCGGCAAATCCAACCTACGGAACGACGCCACCACGCCCTATATAAGCCCTCTAATAAAAAAGGCCGCCTAGCACCAAGCATACGTCCTAGGCGGCCTTTTTGGCACATATGAGCGATCGTAGTAGATATCGGAGCACAACGCCCGTTACCGCTCCACAGCAGTCGATCATCACATCGGTGATCATGCCGGCGCGTCCCGGCACAAAGAGCTGAATCGTCTCGTCGATCGAAGGAATCAGCAGCAGGAACACCGCCGTGGGCAGCAGCACGTCAAAGGTGCGCCGGCCCTCAAAATCAAAGGCGTGCGTTGCCAAGATGCCGAGCACCATATACTCGGTAAAATGCGCGCACTTGCGAACAACAAAGTTGGTCACCCATTCATATGGAAGTCCCACGCCGTGCAGGAAACCGCGGATAGCTTCCATGACCGTTAGGCTCAGCGAGCCCGACCCCGAGCCGGGAACCAGCGAATTGCCCCAGATCAAGAGC
>DBFBFY010000161.1:0-30351 GCA_048201615.1 Collinsella sp. | reverse complement strand
GCCGGCGCCGTTGGGGCCGAGCAGCCCGTACACCTCGCCCTCGCGGATATGAAGGCTCACGTCGGCCACGGCGTCCTGCGCCTGGTCGCCGCGGCCGAAGCGCTTGGTGAGCCCGCGCGTCTCGAGCATGTAACCCATGGGCTTATCCTTTCTCTTCCGGGCGCGCGGACCGAGTCGCCGTGCCCGCGCGCCTTACCTTTCGGGTTCACCATCCATGGTGGGGCGCGTTTCTAACGAAGCCGTAACGGCCGTTGGGCTCTTTTGGTGCCAGCCCTTCTCGACCCGTACGCATTTGCTTAAAGCAACAACTTTCCCGATCGATGTAATCACCGAATCAAAACGTGTACACCAGCCACCAAAGATGCCGAAAAATGTCGCTTTTGGAGGCTGATGTACACAAATGCAGAATCCAGCGCAGCCCAGAGGCGCCCTCCACATGTCTGGACTCTCTATGGCTGCGCTGGATAGACATCGCTGGAACGGGTATAGTATCGAAAGTTTTGTCGTTAACCAGCGGGGGAGTCCTGTGGGCATCAAAAAGAAGATCAAAAAGGAGCTTATCGGCACTTCCGATTACCCGTCGAATAAGATCTTTACGATCTCCAATTTCATCACCTTTACGCGCCTGATCCTCACCCTGGTATTTCTGTACCTGTTTGTGACGGATAACAACCGTGTCATCGCCATCGTTATCTACGCCGTTGCCGCCTCCACCGACTGGATGGACGGTCAGATCGCCCGCATGACTAAGACGGTCTCGTGGCTCGGCAAGGTCATGGATCCCATTTGCGACCGTGCGCTGCTGTTCACCGGCGTACTTGGACTGGTGGTCCGCGGAGAGCTGCCCATCTGGGTCTGCGTACTCATTATTGGCCGCGACATCTATCTGGGCATCGGCACGCTTATCGTGCGTCATTATCACCGTCGCCCCATCGATGTGGTCTTTCCCGGAAAGATTGCCACGGCGCTGCTCATGACCGGCTTCTCACTCATGCTGCTCGGTTTCCCCGTTATTGACGGCCTGCACCTTTTATCTTCAACCCTTACGGCCTTCCCGGGCCTCAACGGAAGCTCGGTGCCCCTCGGCATCTTCTTTGTGTACGGCGGCGTGATCTTCTCCATGCTCACGGCTGTCATCTACTCCATTAAGGGCGGAGTGGCCATTAAACAGGCTCTCGCGCATCCCGAGGACGAGGACATCGACTTTCTGAACCCTGAAATCGAAGACTGATTCGTTGGGGTATGATTACGTACGGTTCATTATTTGCGGCACGTCCGCGATAAGTTAGGGGTTGTCATGGACAACATGGTTAACAATATGCCTCAGAATGATAAGACTGCTGACGCTACCTGCGTATTCCGCGTGCCTTCAAGCGACGTCACCGTTCCCGACCTCATGGCCAACGTGCGCATCACCGCCCCCGTCCTGTCCATCGTCAAGGGTCCGCAGACTGGTGCCGCCTTTGAGCTCGAGGACGACGTGACCACCATCGGCCGCGATCCCGCGAACGGCATCTTCCTTAATGACATGACCGTTTCGCGCAGCCACGCGCGCATTATTCGCGAGGGCCTCGGCGCTCGCATCGAGGACCTGGGCTCGCTCAATGGTACCTGGGTCGACGGTGCCATCGTCAATGCAGCCCCGCTGCACGACGGTTCTTCCGTTCAGATCGGTACGTTTACGCTCATCTACCACGAGAGCACGCCGGAGCGCATCGAAACCGGTGAGTAGGGCATGGCCGAACGCAACTATCTGAGTATCGGCCAAGTCGTCAACCTACTTCGAGGCGCATACCCCGATCTTTCGAACTCAAAAATTAGATTTCTAGAGGATGAGGGGCTCATTACCCCTCATCGTACGCCTAAGGGATACCGTCAGTACTCCAAGGAGGACGTTGATCGCCTAGAGGTCATTCTGCACTTGCAGAAGACTCGCTACATGCCGCTCAACGTGATTAAGCAGCGCTTGGAAAACGCCACGGACCTGTCAACGCTCGCCTACGAGGTGGGCTTGCTATCCGATGTTCCGCTCAAGACGGAGCCCAAGGAAACCAAGCAAAAGCTGCATCCCATCGAGACGATCCCCGACATGCTCGGCGTCGAGATTTCGTTTATCCGCTCCCTTGCCGAAAACGATCTTATCCGCATCATCAAGAGCCCGCAGAACCGCGAACTTGTCGATGGTCGCGATTTCCCGATTATCCGTTACTGCTCGGAGCTGTCGCGCTTCCACATTGAGCCGCGCAACCTGCGTCAGTACGTATCGTCGGCAAACCGCGAGTCTTCGATGTTTGAGCAGGTTCTCGTGAGCATGCTCGGCATGGATACTTCCGATGACGAGCGCGACGCCAAGCTCGAGCGCGCTTTTAAGAAGCTGCACGACCTCACCGAGGGTGTGCACACCGCGCTCCTTAAGAACCGTGTCTTTGAGTCGCTCAACGCCGTGGTCGAGGACGCTGACATCGATGCCCTCGACGAGGAGATTGCGCGTTCCGAATCCACCAAGGCTAAAAGCGATGGGGCAAGCGTCCCCGCGGTTGCCGCGCACGACGAGTCGCTCGTGCAGCCGTCCAAGGTCGTCGTCCCCTCGCATAACCCGTCTGCTAACACGGGTAAATAACCGCCGTTAACCCGGCAATCTATGAAAGGTCACCCATGTACGACTTCGAATCTCATATCGTCGATATCCCCGACTATCCCGAGTCCGGAGTCGTCTTTAAGGACATCACACCGCTCTTTGGCAATCCCGAGGCCCTGAAGGCCATGGTGGATGCGCTGACCGAGCATTTTGCCGACATGGGCATTACCAAGGTCGTAGGACCTGAGGCCCGCGGCTTTATGGTCGGTGTGCCCGTGGCCGTCGCCCTGGGTGCCGGCTTTGTTCCCGCACGTAAGCCGGGCAAACTGCCGCGCAAGACGGTCAGCGAGAGCTACGAGCTCGAGTATGGAACGGATTCTATCGAGATCCACGCCGATGCCATCAGCTCTAAAGATACCGTGTTGATTCTGGACGACTTGGTCGCGACGGGCGGAACCGTCGAGGCAACAGGTAAACTGGTGCGAGATATGGGCGCAAAGCTTGTAGGTTACGGTTGTATCCTTGAGCTTGCGTTTCTCAACCCGCGCAAGAAGCTCACGCCTTCTAACGAGGACGTTGAGCTCTTTAGTCTGGTAACGGTGGACTAGCCGCTACCCTTAGATACCGGAAAGGAAGCTTCATGCGCACAGCAAATACGCACAAAAACATGGCACGCTGCGCTGCTACGGCAACCCTCGCTTGTGTTTTGGGCCTGGGCCTCGTGGCTCCGGCCTACGCCGATACCGCATCCGACCTTGCCGCTGCTCGTACCAAGCTCGAGCAGATTGGCACCCAAACCCAGCAAATTCATGAAGAACTCTCCGCACAGACGCAGGAGCTTGATCAGACTGCAGGCGAGATCACACAAAAGCAGCAAGAGATTGCCGAAGGTCAGGCAAAGCTTTCCAACTACGTTGCCGGTGAGTACAAGACCGGCGGTCTGAGCCTTCTTCAGGTTCTGACAGGCGTCGACGATCTGGGCGACATGCTCAACCGTCTCTTCTACTACGGTAAGGTGTCCGACAAGCAGGCCCAGACCATTCAGGAGGTCAAGGACCTTAAGCAGCAGCTCACCGATAAGCAGACCGAGCAGGAGAAGAACGTCGCCGCGACGCAGAAGAAGGTCGACGAGCTCAATGCCCAGCAGGCTGAGGCCCAGAGTGTCGTGAACTCCCTGGATTCTCAGCTGCAGGCCGAGCTTGCTGCCGAGGCCGAGGCCAACGCCGCGCTGCAGGCTGGCATTAATGCCAGCACCGCCGAAAAGGCCACGGTGAGCAACGATACCGCCGGTACGACTGAAAACACCAACAATGGTGGCGGTACGACCAACAACGGCGGCGGCAACACGCCCGCGCCTACGCCCGCTCCTGCTCCCACGCCGCAGCCCGTGACGCCCGCTCCGACTCCGACGCCTTCCGCACCGAGCCAGTCCGTTGACGGCGGTTCCGTTGTTTCGCGCGCCTACAGCAAGCTCGGATACGCTTACTCTTGGGGCGGCATTGGCCCAAACAGCTTTGACTGCTCCGGCTTTGTAAGCTACTGCCTCACCGGCCGTTATTGCCGCCTTGGCACCACGGGCACCTTCATGGGCTGGACCCGCGTGTCCGATCCCCAGCCTGGTGATGTCGTGGTTAACTCCTACCATACCGGCATCTACATTGGTAACGGCCAGATGATCCATGCTTCCGACTACAAGACGGGCGTTATCATCAGCTCCGTTGCCGCTGGCATGAACAACAACTACATCTTCGTACGTTACTAAATGTTTTAACTCAGCAAACGAAGGTGGACCTCGTATCCTTTGGGAGCGAGGTCCATTCTTTTATCTCGACCGCCCGTTTTGCGAATAAGCAACAATCTAGTTTTGAATACTAGATATGCACAACGTCTGTCCAAAAGATAGCTATAATTGTTGAGGAACAACTAGAAAGGACCCTCAATGAGCTGGGCACTTATCTCAGATTCGAGCTGCAATCTTCGCGATTGGCAACCAACCGCACCTCATACCACCTTTGCATTCGCGCCTCTTAAAATCCGAGTAGGGGAGCGTGAATTTGTCGATGACCTCTCACTCGATGTTCACGAGCTTAATGTTGCCATTCAATCGGAATCCAGCGCATCATCGAGCGCCTGCCCAAGCGTAGGGGAGTGGGCTGAGCTTTTTAAGCTTGCCGACAAGACGATCTGCATGCCCATCTCCGAGGGAGTCTCGGGAAGCTACAATGCCGCGGCCACCGCACGTGACATGGTGCTTGCCGAGGAGCCCAACCGTCAGATTCATTTGGTTAACTCGCGAGCCGCAGGTGGCAAAATGGATCTAATTTTCCTGCTGTTCGACTGCTATCTTGCAAGCAATCCAAATGTTTCGTTTGAGGATGCCTGCGCCTACTTCGATAGCTTGGAGCAGAACAGCAAGATCCTCTTTAGTTTATGCAATTACGAAAACCTTGCGAAGGCCGGACGCATCCCTAAGGCGGCCGGTGTTATTGCCAACAAGCTCAATATCCGCATTTTGGGCACGGCGAGCGAGGTGGGCGAAATTGAACTCGTTGGGCACACGCGTGGCGAAAAGAAGATGCTCAACAAGATTATTGACACCATGGAGGCCGAGGGTTTCACGGGCGGCGAGGTCGTTATCGACCACGTCGAGAATGAGACGGGCGCCCAGGCACTAGCCAGCCGCATTGTGGAGCATTGGCCCGGCTCCAAGACGATTATCATGCCCTGCAACGGGCTAGATTCCTATTACGCCGAGATGCACGGTCTCATCATCGGTTACGGCATGGGCGTGGCTTCGGGTCGATAATGTCCAACTAGTCAAACGCGCGGGCGGGATAAGGGGCCAGTGGCTCTTTATTCCGCCCGTCTTATACCTCAGTTAGTTATTAAACCCATTAAACTTGAGATAGCTCATCAGGTATGCCTTCGAAACGAAGGACGATACTGCACTGCGTACGAGCAGTGATTCGCGTGTAACCTGATGTGCGGTATCGGGCACGGAAGTCTGCTCGACGGAAAACGCCGCACGAATCGATGCCTCAAGTTGATCGACTACATAATCGAAAGCCGTCGGAGCGTCATAGCTCAAGCGCTGAATATTAAAGAGCGCCTGAACCGCAGCGATGGGCAGCACCTGCTTAAAGATACAAATGGCGATAAGACGCGCAATCTGCTCACGGCCATACTGTTTTTTAACCGGAGCGGGAACGAGGCCGACCTTCACGTAGTTATTGATCATTGAAGGCGTGATAACGGGCTGCTCTACGCAAATCGAAAGCGGCTCCATCCACAGCGCAACATATTCAATAACCTGATCGCGATAGAGCGTTACATTGGGCAGCTGGTCATAGCGTGGCAGGCTCAACGCGTTGAGTTTACCCACCATATCGGACTGAATAAATGCATCCGGCAGCACCGTCGGTTGAATATCCTCGGGCTTAATGCTGACCGATGTATCGGACATCGGGATAACATGTTTAACGTGGTTCATAAGGGTCCTCCGTTCGTTAACTATATTGTATTCTAGGTTATCTAGTTTTGCATACCACATAGCCGCTAAGTAAAAGTGGTTGGACAGCACATTGATACACCGTCCAACCACTTTGTTAAAAGATAACAACCTTACATAAGATATATTATCGTACTTATCTACGGAGAAATGCGTATGCGCTGGTTGCCGCTATGGCTCCGTCAGAAACCGCGGTCACAACCTGGCGCAAACGCTTGGAACGGATATCGCCAGCGGCAAATAGACCTGGCGTGCGGGTCGCCATGGATTCATCAGTCAGAATGCCGCCATCAGGCGCCAGATCGACTAGATGCTCGACAAGTTCGGTATGGGGTTGCGTCCCGGTATAGACAAAGATGCCAAACGAGCCAGGCTCAAATGACTTGGTATGAATTTCCCCGGATGAATTGTCCTTAAAGGCGATCGTCGTTGGCATGGCTTCGCCCGAGAGCTCCACAATACTAGTTTGGTACCTAACTGTAATATTGTCCTTTTCGAGTACTTTCTGAACAACACCATCAGGCGCACGGAACTGGTCGCGGCGCAGCACGATGGTCACACTGCTGGCAATGTCTGACAGGAACAGTGCCTCTTCGCATGCCGAATTGCCACCACCGATTACAAAGACCTGTTTGCCGCGGAAGAACATGCCGTCACATGTTGCGCAATATGAAACGCCACGACCGCGATAGGTATCCTCGCCAGCGAAACCTGCCGGACGCGGCGTGGCACCCATGCAAGCGATAACGCTCGAGGCCAGCGTATCGCCCATATCGTGATGCACCGTAAACAACGCTGCATCGGCATCGTAATCGATACCCGTAACCATGCTCCATGTAACCTGTGCTCCCAGGCCCTCTGCATGCTGCTGAAAACGCTCGCCGAGTTCGGCGCCACTCAAGAGCGGAATGCCCGGATAGTTCTCGACTTCATTGGTCGTGGCGATCTGTCCGCCCGACATGCCCTGTTCAATCACGGTCGTCGTTAGGTTGGAGCGCGCCGCATAAATGGCCGCAGCATAGCCCGCAGGGCCGCCACCGATAATCGCAACATCGATCGGCTGATCGGTAGTCATGAAGAGACCTCCTGTCGAAAGATTGGCGTTCTTTGCGCTCATACCCAAATTTACGTGAACATGACACTCATGCACTACAATGATAAACCGCGTATCAAAGCTGAAGGGGAGTTATCGATGGATCAAACGCAGACGGGCAATAGCGCTCCCCTGCCCATGCAAGCCACTCCCCAACCGGAGCAAATGACCGTTTCACCTGCACAAAAACCCCTAGTAACCATTGTGCACGCATCGGTTGGATCGGGCCACAAAGCCGCCGCCAACGCGATTGCACAAGCATTTGACCTTATCCGCGGCACCAAGGGAATCCCTGAGGATATTGAAATTGAAGTGCTCGATATCCTTGATTTTGGACGTATTAAATTCGACGGCAATAAGACCGCGGCTTCTTTTACGGGAGCCACACGCCCCATTTACGACCTGACCTGGCGATATACGCTTACGGGACATCTTCTCTGGGGTGGCGGCACGGCATGGTCACGTATTATGTTCCCTGCCTTCAACGAATATGTCCGCACCCGCAGGCCCATAGCCGTGGTTGCAACACACATTACGGCAGCCAACGTCGCTGTGGGCGCCCGCGTAATTACGGGTATCGATTATCCGGTCATCTGCGTACCAACAGACTATGAAGTCGAAGGCTTTTGGCCCCACAAGGACACTGACCTGTTCTGCGTGGCCAACGAGTTTATGGCCGAAACGCTGCGTCCGCGCAAAGTTCCCGAGTCAAAGATCCGCATAACGGGCATCCCCATCCGAGCCGGTTTCGATACCGATTACAAACGCGAGGATGAGCTGAGCAAGTTCAATCTCCCCATAGACAAAACCGTCGTATTGGTGATGGCCGGCGCCAGTTTGCCCCAACCATACGTGCGTTTCCGTGCCGCGATGGACCACACGCTCCCCTTCTTACGCAGCTTTGAAGACATGCACTTTGTCTTTTTACCGGGCAAAGATAAGGAATACGCCGCCCGACTCAAGACGCTCTTCGACGCCATGAAGCTCGACAACGTCACGGTTCTGGACTACGTGGACGACATGGCGGCCCTCATGCACGGCTGCGACCTGGCAATCCTCAAATCAGGCGGACTCACGGTCACCGAGTGCCTGTGCGCTCATCTGCCGATGATCCTGCTGGGCAAATCATACGGTCAGGAAAAGGCCAACACCACAATGCTCACCGGCATGGGCGCCAGCATGCATGTCACCACCGCACGAGAACTCATCGTAACCCTACGTCACTTGCACGACCATCCCGAATCACTCAAAGCCCTACTCATCAACGGCGAAGTACTACGCCGCCCTCACGCTGCCAAAGACATCGCCATCGCAACCATGGAGCTCGTAGGCAAGCCCCAAAAGCGCAAACGAGCCTTCTGCCGCTTCTACTGGGGCGATAAACCCGCGCATATTCGCTAGGGTCTTAATGTCCGCTAGCCTGCGGGAGGCCTTATATATCATCCCGTGCTCAAACATTCTCGCTTCGCTGCGAAACTGCGCGCGGGACGATATATAGGGCCTCCCGCAGGCTAGCTGCGTTAACGTACTAGCAGCTATACCAGATTCCCCACCAGTAAAATCTGCAAAGGGGAACCAGAAAATATAAATACAGTAAGTCGATGCGACAAAGGAGGCGTCCCTTCATCGCATCGACTTACTAGAAAAGTAAATATTGTTTCAAGCGAGTAGCCGCCCGCCCGTCTCTCACACATATCGTTCCACGCGCAGTTTCGCAGCGAGCGAAGCGAAGCGAGAATGTTTGAGCATGGAATGATATGTGTGAGAGACGGGCGGGAGGGATACGAGCGCCCCTAAGCGACGCCGCTGGAGCCGAAGCCTCCGTTGCCTCGGTCGGTTTTGTCTAGTTCTTCTACTTCTACGAGGTTGACCGTGGGGACTTCTTGGATGACGAGTTGGGCTATGCGGTCGCCTTTGTTGATTTGGATGTTGTTGGAGGGATCCAGGTTGATGAGGATAACCTTGAGTTCTCCTCGGTAGTGGGCGTCGATGAGGCCCGGCGTATTGACTATAGACAGGCCCTGCTTGATGGCCAAGCCGCTGCGGGGCTGGACAAAGCCGGCGTAGCCGTCGGGCAGGGCGATGGCCAACCCAGTAGAGACCAGACGGCGTTCGAAGGGCTTCAGAACACAGTCCTCGTTGGAGCGCAGATCCAAGCCGGCATCGGTGGGATGGGCGTATTTGGGAAGCTCGACGGTGGGGTCGAGACGCTTTATGTTGACGGTAATGTTGGACATGGAATCACCTTAGCTTGTCGAGCTCTTGCAGAAACTCATCGACGTCTTTGAAATCGCGGTAGACCGAGGCAAAGCGGATGTACGCCACCTTGTCGATCTTGGCCAAGCGCTTGAGCACCATGTCACCCAACTCATGGGACGTGACGGCCGTCAGCGTACGAGAACGCAGCTCGACCTCGATATCGTCGATAATCTCATTGAGCTTCTTAGTGTCGATATCACGCTTGATGGTGGCGCGCATCAAGCCGACGAGCAGCTTATTGCGATCGAACCGCTGCTTGGTTCCGTCCGACTTAATGACCTCGATTGGGTCTTCGCATCGCTCGAACGTTGTAAAGCGGTAGTTACACGAGCAACATTCGCGACGGCGCTTAATGGTGTTATTTGACTCCTGCATACGGGAATCAACGACGCGGGTATGTGCCTTGCCGCATTTGGGACAGCGCATGGTACCTCCTCTTAAACGATAACAAGGGTACCATGCGCAGCGCGATAATGATTACGAACGAGCAGGAACCTTAAGATGCGCACCGGCGGCGAGCGAACCATGCTCCAGATGATTGACGTTACGGATCATGTCGGAAGTCTCTTGCGTGGAAAGGCCTTCGATTGGATATTCCTCAGCAAGCGACCAAAGAGAATCACCAGGCTGAACGCGAATGGTCTCATAGGTAACGTTGGAAACGGACTCGGCATACGCGGCGTGACGAGCACTAAAGACCGACGTAGCGAGGACAAAGAAGAGCGTAAGCGCAACGGCAACAGCGGCAATCGTCGGGACCTTCAGGGCAACGCGGGCCGCCGCGACTGCAGCCTGCTGATTGCGAGTAGGCTTTACGGTCAAAGGCTGAAAGCCGGAGCGGCCACCCTGAACAACCGTAAAAATGGGTTCCGCAGGCGTCTCGAGCTTAAGGGCGAGGTTTCCCTGGACCATATTCGTTGCGTTCATCATGTTCTCCTCTCGCGTGTTTTGCTGAGAACAGTTTTATCAAGCCGCGCGGACAAAAAAGTCTAGCGCGAGAACGAATGTTCGGTTATTATTATCTTCGAACAGTTGTTCCTGTCAAGCAAAATTCGAACATTTGTTTGACATGGGTAGAGAGGATGCCCTGATGGCTCGCAAAATTACCAAGCGTCAGCAGCAAATTTACGACTTCATCAAGGAATATCAGCAGGAGAAGGGTTATCCGCCCAGCGTGCGCGAGATGGCTTCTGCCGTGGGCCTTTCCTCCCCCAGCACCGTGCACGCCCATCTATCTGCCCTGGAGGCGCGCGGGCTACTCAAGCGCGATGCCACCAAACCGCGCGCCCTGGAACTCTTTAACGAGGACGGTTCCTCTGTCTCAATTTCTAAATCTGACGAGCCCACCGCACCTCGCGGAACGGTCTCGCTACCGCTCGTTGGTCGCGTCGCGGCTGGGATTCCCATTCTGGCCGAGCAGAATATCGAAGACACTTTTACGATCCCGACCGAAATCGCCACTGATCAGGGTTCCTTTATCCTTGAAGTGCATGGGAGCTCAATGATCAATGTCGGCATCTTCAATGGCGATTACATCATCGTCCGTGAACAAAAGAATGCCATGAACGGCGAAATTGTCGTGGCCATGATTGATGGTTCAGCGACCGTCAAGACGTTCTACAAGGAGCAGGGACGCGTACGCCTGCAGCCAGAGAATGACACCATGGAGCCTATCTATGCAACGAATCCCGTTATCTTGGGCAAAGTCGTCGGCTTGATGCGCCGGTTCTCGTAATGCAAAAACGCATCACCATCTTTGATACCGTCCGCGGGTTTACGATGATTTCAATGGCAGGTTTTCACGCTTGCTACGATCTCGCCTACCTGTACGACTGGGATATGCCCTGGTTTACCCAGACCGTCTTTCAAGACATCTGGCGCGCCAGCATCAGCTGGGTATTTTTGTTTATCGCGGGTTGGATGTGCACGCTCTCACGCAACAATGCCAAACGAGCGGCCAAGTACGCTGCCGCAGCTTTGGTCGTCTGGATCGCAACAACGCTCGTATCGGTCGACGATTCAGTGAAGTTTGGCATCATTTATTGCATGGCGGCGTGTACCGCTGTGACAGCCGTAGCACGACCGATGCTTAAGAAAGTGCCCAGCACGTGGGGCATTGCGATATGCCTCGCTCTCTTCGCGGCGACATGGGGCATCCCGAAATCGACCTATTCATTCCCCTATTTGGCGTGGCTAGGATTTCCCGGCCCCCGGTTTGTTTCAGGTGATTACTACCCCATCATCCCGTTTTTCTTTATGTATCTTGCAGGATACTTCGCCGCACACATAGCGCAGGGAATCGATAAGACCATCCCAAGCTGGGCCTACGCCAATCCCATCCCGGCGCTCGCCAGCCTTGGACGTCATGCACTCCCCTTTTATCTGCTGCATCAGCCCATCATTCTGGGCATTTTGGAGCTCGTCTACTCGGTGCGATAACGCTCGAGCCGTGGCGCGATACGGGCCGGCAGCTTCGCAACAATACGAACGCCGCCCTCAAGATATTCCTCGTGCAAAAGGGTTCCCTGTTCATGCACCAGCGTGATGAGGGCGCCCTCGCGATACGGGATATCAGCGGAGAGCAACACATCGGTGGCAGCCGCCTCACGAGCAATACGGTCGACGAGATCGTCAAGTCCCTCGCCCGTCTGGGCCGAGAACAGAACGGCTTCCGGATAACGACGACGGAAACTCAATCGATCAACGCTATCGAGAAGATCGATTTTATTGAATACGGTCAGCGTTAGGCGCTCTCCAGCGCCGATCTCATCAAGCACGCGGTCGACAGCCTCCAGCTGCCGCTCATAGTCCTCGTCAGAGGCATCCACAACTTTAAGGATCAGATCGGCACCAAGAACCTCAGACAGCGTGGACTTAAAGGCATCAACGAGACCATGCGGTAGCTTTTGAATAAAGCCAACGGTATCGGTAATCGTCATGCCGCGACCGCCGGGCAGGCGATACGAACGCGTCGTCGGGTCGAGCGTAGCAAACAACTTGTCCTGCGAAAGTACCGTAGAGCCGGTCAGACGATTGAGCAACGTCGATTTACCGGCATTGGTATAACCGGCTAACGCGACGCGAAACGCCGGTGACTCAATGCGGCTCTTGGATTGAACATCGCGACGCTGTTCAACCTGCTTGAGCTCACGACGAAGCGCAGCGATCTTATTACGAATGAGGCGACGGTCGACCTCGAGCTGACTTTCGCCCTGACCAAAGCGTGAGCCGATGCCGCCGCGCGTCTGTTCCTTGGCGAGGTGGCTCCACATGCCACGCAGACGAGGCAACAGATATTGAAGCTGTGCCAGCTGTACCTGTAGGCGTCCCTCACGCGTCTGAGCATGCAGGCCAAAGATATCCAAGATCAGTGCCGTACGATCGATAATCTTTACCGGCTCGCCCACGGCTTTCTCCAAATAGGATTGCTGCGAGGGCGTCAGGTCGTCGTCAAAAATAACGACATCGGCATCCATGCGATGTACCAGACCGCACAGCTCCTCTACCTTACCGGAACCGATAAATGATTTGGGATACGGCTTTACCAAACGCTGAGACAAGCGAGCCACACACTGGGCGCCAGCCGTGTGGGCAAGACGCTCCAGTTCATCAAGCGAGCGATCGAGCGGCCATGCATTGTCGCGCCATTCAACACCAACCAAAATGGCACGCTCGGGCTCGGGTGCCGTAGGAACAAGGGGAAAACGGGCCATTAGACAGCCTCAATACGAAGTAGGATGTCCTCAACGACCTCATCGATCGTAAACTCGTCCATATCGAACCACACGATGCGGTCATCGCGTTTAAACCACGAAAGCTGACGTTTGGCATAGCGACGCGAACGCATCTTGATGAGTTCACGAGCCTCGTCCATAGAAATCACGCCATTGAAAGCATCAATGATCTCTTTATAGCCAATTGCCTGCATCGAAGTCAGGGCATCTCCCAGACCCTGGTCCATAAGACCGCGAACCTCATCAACAAGACCCTGTTCAAACATCAGATCGACACGCAGGTTAATGCGCTCGTAGAGCACCTCGCGATTACGCGTCAGACCAAACCATAGGGCATGATAATGCTCGCGCGGAACACTAAACTGCGACTTTTGCTGCGCGTAGGACACTCCATCATCGTGCATTTCGAGCGCGCGAATCACGCGACGAACATTATGGGGGTGGATGACCGCAGCGGACTCGGGGTCACGCTCGGCAAGCAGCGCGTGCAGCGCTTCCTCGCCTATGCGCTCGGCAAGTTCCTGATACCCCGCGCGACGATCGTCCTCAAGCTCGCCCGAGGGAAAATCCATCTCATCCAGGGCGGCCTTGAGATACAAGCCTGTGCCCCCGCAAAACACCGGTAGGCGGCCCTCGCCAAGCAAACGCTCAACATGCACACGAGCGTCAGCCTGATAAAGCGCAGCAGAATATGCCACACCCGGCTCTACAATGTCGACGAGACGCAGCGGCGCCGTACACTCATCGGGCGCCATCTTTGCAGTACCGATGTCCATGCCGCGATAGATTTGCATCGCATCGCACGACAGCACTTCGGACGAAAGACGAGCTGCCAAACGGTCGGCAACATCGCTCTTACCAACCGCCGTCGGACCGACGATCGCAACGGCGGAAAGACCTGCCCCGGGAGAAACCATTAGCGCGGCTCGCCCACAACGGAGCCGGACAAATACCAGGTCTTGGCAACGTCAACGTCAACATCAACGATCTTGCCAACAAGCTGATCGATGCTGTAACCCTCGGGGATAGGCGCATGCACGGTCTGATTCTTGGGACTCTTGCCCAGCAGGACCGCGTCGTTCTTTTTACTCGTTCCCTCAATGAGCGCCGGAACCACAGTATGAAGTTCACCCTGGTTATACTCATGTGCCGTGGTCTCGATAACCTTAACCAGGCGGTTGAAACGCCCGAGAATAACCTCATGCGGCGTAGGATCGTCAATCTCTGCGGCCGGGGTACCGGCGCGCTTGGAATAGATGAAGGTATAGGCCTGGGCATAGCGGACCGTCTCGGCAAGTGAAAGCGTCTGCTCAAAGTCTTCTTCAGTCTCGCCCGGGAAGCCAACGATAATGTCAGTCGAGAGCGCGATATCGGGCATGCGGTTGCGAATGCGATCGACCAGGCCCAGATAGTCCTCGCGTGTATAACGGCGATTCATCTCTTTGAGGATCCGCGTCGAACCTGACTGGACGGCCAGGTGCAGCTGCGGCATAACAGCAGGCGTCTCGGCCATGGCGTCGATGGTCTCGGGCAGCAGATCCTTGGGATGCGAAGACGTAAAGAAGATGCGCTCCACACCCGTATCGCCCACGGCACGCAGCAAATCGGCAAAACGCGGCTTGCCAAACAGATCGCGACCATATGAGTTAACGTTTTGGCCCAGCAGCGTAATCTCACGCACGCCCTGGCGCACCAAACCGGTCACCTCGTCGACAATCTCCTCGAAGGGGCGGCTCTTTTCGCGACCGCGCACGTACGGCACGATGCAATAGGTGCAGAAATTATTGCAGCCCGTCATGATGGGCACCCAGGCGTGATACTGGGTCTCGCGATGCCACGGCATGCTCATGGCATCCGTATCCTCATGCTCATTGGTGCGGATATGACGCTTGCCGTCAAGGAACGCCTCGGCAATGAGCTCGGCCACATGTGCGATAGAATGCGTGCCAAAGATGACATTGACGTTATCGACGTTGATGAGCAGGCCCTCGCCATCACGCTGCGCAATGCAGCCGCCCACGGCAACCACACGCTTGCCCGAAGGCGAAGGCGGCAGGCTTTTGCAGGAATTGCACTGACCGTACAGGCGAGTATCGGCGGCCTCACGCACACAGCATGTCATGAAGACAACGATATCGGCATGCGCGGGATCGAGCGCCATGAGACAGCCATACGAATCAAGCAGACCGCTCACGCGCTCGGAATCGTGCTGATTCATCTGGCAGCCAAAGGTGCGGATAAAGTAGGTTTTACCGGCAAGAATATCGCGTACGGAACGCTGGTCCATGTGCATAAGTCCTAACGATGGAAGGGAGGCGAATCGAGGCAAGCAGAAGCTATGCCACAGGCTTAACATCATCCATGACGACGTTATCCATAGCGGCTCGATTGATCTGGTGAACGTAGATAGAAAGGCGGATAGCCGTGCGCGACTCCCCGTTAATGAGGATGTCGGAGAACACGGGCGCACAGGAAATATCAAAACCGGTTGGAATCAAAAAACCGCGCGCGATAGCAACGGCCTTAATGGCCTGGTTGACAGCACCGGCACCGACACACTGGATGTTGACGGGTACACCATCCTTGACCATGCCGGCGATGGCGCCGGCAACGGACGCGGGCGATGATTTGCTTGATACCTTCAGGCAATCCATGAAGAAACTCCTGCGTTTAAAAGTACGTTTTAACTGCAATAACTGTATCGTACCGAGTGGACTCGGTAAAGGCACTATTCCTCTTTGGCAAGATCGAAGGTCACAGTGATTCGATCACGCGAAACGCGAATCTTTGGGTCGCCGCAAAGGTTGAGATAGTACCGAGCGGCAAGGTCATTAAAGTCGCGCTCCACAGCACGCGAAAACTGTGCCATGTCATCCTTGGCAATACGAAGCCCGCGACGATCCTTCGCGAGATCGACAGGAGCCGGCGCATGCGAGGACGAATCACGCTCGCGCAGCAGACGCGCGGTCACACCGCGAACGGGCTTAATCTGCCCTGCCAAAATGCGATGTGCCGTGCGCTCGGACATCTCAAGACCCAAACCCGAGCAGATACGAATAAAGTCCTCGGCATCAGAGGCAAGGCCTAAACGATCGACAACCGGAAGCTCGCTCTCGTCATCAATAAACAGGAGACGAGACGTATCGAGCCGACTTGACGCCTGAGCATAAAGGGTCGCGGCAATCTCAGACGGAGAACCAAGATAGACATCGCAACCACGCAGCTCCTCGAGCGCAAACTCACAGGCAGCGCGAATAATATTATGCGGGCCGCGAGCACAGACATAACGTCCGTCCTCATCCTTGACGGCCTGGGGCCAGCTGGACTGATCGGCACGCTCACTGAGGCGGTCGGCTGCAACGCTCACCTTAAAGGCTGAACCAAGATCGACGCCGGACGTGACCACACGGGCCTCGTCGGTGTTCTGCTTGATCGAAAACAATGCCATGCCACGACCGTGAACGCCCCAACGGTCCATCTTCATGCTCTCGAGCTTGGAGGTAACGCGGGCATCGAAGATTCGCTCTTGCATATCCTGCGGAACGCCCGAACCGTTATCCAGAAAGACAAGCGTGCGGACGCCATCTTCCTTGGTCGTGGCGAGATAGACCTTGTCGGCGCCGGCATCGCGAGCATTACGGAGCATTTCGATGACGATATCCTCGACATGCTGAATGTCGTGTTTTGCCTGGCGCCGCTCGGCCTCCGAAACGCGGAGGCGGACATACCCCTCGCCAAGGTTCTCCTCGACGCGAAGGTTGCCCTCCCCCGACATCGACGCGATAAATGAGATGAGCTCGTTCGCGTCGCTCATGTTATTTAGCGATATCGACAGCGCGGCTCTCGCGAATCACGACGACGCGCACCTGACCGGGATACTCCATCTCTTCCTCGATCTGATGGGCGATATCGTGAGCCAGGACCGTGGACTGGGCATCGGAGATCTTGTCCGGCTGAACCATGACGTGGACCTCGCGACCAGCCTGCATGGCATAGGTACGCTCGACGCCGTCATGGGAGTTGGCAATCTCCTCGAGCTTCTCAAGACGCTTGATGTAGTTCTCGGCAGACTCGCGACGGGCACCGGGGCGAGAGGCAGAGACAGCATCGGCGGCCTGTACCAGGACATCGAGCACCGTGTTGGGGTCGACGTCGGCATGGTGAGCCTCGATAGCATGGACGATAACGGGCTTCTCGCCATAACGGCGGGCAAGCTCGGCGCCGATGACGGCATGCGGGCCCTCGACGTCATGGTCGATTGCCTTGCCCAGGTCGTGCAGCAGGCCGGCGCGCTTGGCGGTCACAACGTCCAGGCCAAGCTCGGAAGCCATCACGCCGCACAGGTCAGAGACCTCGAGGGAGTGCTGAAGCACGTTCTGACCAAACGAAGTACGGTAGCGCAGGGCACCAAGGGTCTTGACGATCTCGGGGTGCAGGTCGTGAATGCCGGTATCGAAGGCAGCCTGCTCGCCAGCCTCGCGCACGCGTTGCTGAACCAGGTCGGCAGCCTTGTGATACATCTCCTCGATGCGGGCGGGGTGAATACGGCCGTCGGCGATGAGGTTCTCGAGGGCAACACGGGCGGTCTCACGACGGACCGGGTCGAAGCTCGAAAGAACGACGGTCTCGGGCGTGTCGTCGATCACGAGGTTGACGCCGGAAACCTGCTCGAAGGTCCGGATGTTGCGACCCTCGCGACCGATGATACGGCCCTTGAGGTCATCAGAGGGAATGTGCACGGAGGTAACGGTGACCTCGGCAGTGTGGTCGGCGGCACAGCGCTGAATCGCCAAGGACAGAATCTCCTGGGCGGTCTTGTGGCACTCGGCGCGAACCTGCTGCTCGGACTCGCGAATGATCGTGGCGGCCTCGTGGGTGACCTCGCCGCGAACCTTATCGAGAAGCTCCTTGTGGGCGTCCTCGCGGGTCAGGTCGGCGATGCGCTCGAGCTCGGAGGTCTGCTTCGCGCAAAGCTCCTCGAGCTCGCGGGAGCGCTTCTCGACCTGACCGGCCTGGCTGGACAGCTGATGCTCGCGCTTGTCGAGAGCATCATTGCGGCGATCGAGGGATTCCTCGCGCTGCATCACGCGGTTCTCGAGCGTACGAATCTCGCTCTTACGCTGCTTGTCCTCGGCCTCGGCGGCCTGCTTGTTCTTGATGATCTCCTCTTTAGCCTCGAGCAGAGCCTCTTTTTTGAGGGTCTCAGCCTGACGCTTAGCATCACCGATCAGGGACTCAGCCTGTGCGTGTGCCGACTGAATCTTTTCGTCGGCCTCGTGAAGACTACCCTGCTTGGCGGTGCGCATGTAGGCAATGGCGGCGACGGCACCCAAAACGATGCCAACGAGCGCTGCAATGATAGGCATGCTCACTCCTTTTTATGGATTCGTTACACAACAAAGCGAACCGTCCTTACGAACGGCTCACGACATTTGAGTAATATGGGCGCAGCTTATGCGGGTCGGATACAGATAAACATATAAACAAACTCATCACAGATGAGCACATATCACAAAGCAAATGACAGTGTTTATCGTACGTTGAACCACAACAACTGTCAAATAAATGGCCCCAGTACGGCGGCTAAAACGCGGTGAACGGCAGGACCACAAAACGCATACGCCTAAAGCGCACATTCCTCGCATTCGGCATCGAGACGTGCCTTAACGGCATCGGCGGCGATGTGATACGAGAAGCCCTTACCCATCAAAAACCGAACCAGTTTTTCGAATCCGCGCGTCTCTGGAACACGCCGCTTGGCGAGCAGGGCTGACGCACGCGCCAAATCGTCTTCGACGGCAAAATAATCCTCGGGATAACCGGGAATGTCATCGAGCACGACATGACGGCGCTTGAGCTCGGTCTCGATTTTGCGCTGTCCCCAACCGCGCCGCTTGCGCTCCTCGATAAAGTACGAGCAAAAGCGGTTCTCGTCTAAAAAGTGATACTCGGTGGCGCGCTCGACGGCGAAATCGATCGCGGGCTGGTGAAAGCCGTAGCGAGCCAGCTTGTCACGGACCTCACCCGTCGCATGGTCGCGGCGCGATAACATCTCGGTCACCATGGTAAGCGCACATTTACGCTCGATGAGCTGTACCGCCTCACGAAAGTTATCCCAATCGCAGGGCAGGTCGGGGCGATTTTTGACATACAGGCGCGCGACCCGCACGGGAATCCAAATGGACCGCTCAAAACCGCCCTCAAGCTCACAATCGATATGTGCGCAAGGCTTTTTGGACGCATACCCGCTCGAGAACGAGGAGGCCGCCTTCTTATCGGGAAAGACGACCGTGGCCTCGGTCACCGTATACGACATGAGCGTAACCGCTACTCGTCGTCATCATCGAGCATGGCGGAACCATCGATGGCGTAAAGCTCGTCAAACTCCTCAGGCGCAGGCTGATCGGTCAGCTCGACCTCGGACGGAGCATCGTCATCAAACTCAAGTCCGCAGGCAAGGCGGACCTTATGCTCAATCTCGTCAGCGCAATCGGGGTGTTCGCGCAGGAACGCCTTGGCGGCCTCGCGACCGTTGCCGAGCTTGTCCTCGCCATAGGCAAACCAGGAGCCCATCTTCTTGCAGATGCCGCACTCGACAGCCATGTCCAGAATCGAGCCCTCCTTAGAGATGCCCGTACCGTACATAATGTCGAACTCAGCAGAACGGAACGGAGCTGCCACCTTGTTCTTAACGACCTTGGCGCGCACGCGGTTACCGATAACCTCGTCCTTAAGCTTTATGCTGTCGATACGGCGAATGTCGATACGCACCGAAGAAAAGAACTTAAGGGCGCGGCCGCCCGTCGTAGTCTCGGGGTTGCCGAACATGACGCCGATCTTCTCACGCAGCTGGTTAATGAAGATGCACGTCGTGTTGGACTTGGACAGCGAGCCGGCGAGCTTGCGGAGCGCCTGGCTCATCAGGCGAGCCTGAAGACCGACCGTAGTATCGCCGATTTCTCCCTCGATCTCGGCACGCGGGGTCAGCGCGGCGACGGAGTCGACGACGATGGCATCGATGGCGCCGGAACGCACGAGCATGTCAACAATCTCGAGCGCCTGCTCGCCCGTATCGGGCTGGGAAATGAGCACCTCGTCGATATCCACGCCGATGCGCGCGGCATACGTGGGATCAAGCGCGTGCTCGGCATCGATAAATGCCACAACGCCACCCATTGCCTGGGCCTCGGCCAGGATCTCGAGCGAAAGCGTCGTCTTACCGGAGGACTCAGGACCGTAAATCTCGACGATACGGCCGCGCGGCACGCCGCCGATACCCAGCGCGGCATCGAGGGCCAGGGCGCCCGTGGGAATGGCCTCGACCTCGAGCTCGGGACCACCGTCGCCGTACCTCATGATGGAACCCTGGCCGAATTTCTTCTCGATCTCGGCCTTGGTGGTGGCGATCATCTCATCGCGCTCTTTACCCGTCGTGCGAGCATGAACGGTACGTACGGGACCTGAATTCTTGGCCATGAATAGCCCTCCTCTTAACAACCTGCATCGATAATAAACGAACGGCTGTTCGTGGTCAACCGTTCAGGCCAATCATATGCAGGCGGTCTTTCCAAAACCCAACCAAACGCCGACCAAACACTGACCAAATGCTTGACCGCAGGCGAACCAAAAAAATCATGGCGAGGAAAAATACGACAACTACCTGCACAAAGATAAAATTCGCCGGAGGTCCCTATCTCCACAATTAAGGGGCCCGGAGGCCCCTTAAAACACGTCTATTCCATAGAATCGAGCACGCAGACAATGCGACCCAGTGCCTCCGCGACCGCATGGGCACGAACACACGAACGATCGCCCTCATAGCGACAACGAATGGAGTCCACGACCGGCACGCCCCCATCGGCGGAACGATGCGCCCAGCCAATATAGAAAGTGCCCGCCGGATCGTCCTCAGTGCCACCGCCGGGGCCGGCATAACCCGTTGCGCTCACTGCAATAACGCTCTGGTACAGCTCCAGCGAACCCGACGCCATCTCGCGCGCGGTCTGATGCGACACAGCGGTATAGCGGTCGAGCGTCTCCTGCTCAACACCCAGCACGCGATGCTTAATCTCATCGCAGTAGGTCACCGCACCGCCACGCAGCACCGCCGAGGCGCCTGGGATATCGGCAATCGTCGAGGCGATCATACCCGCCGTCAGAGACTCAGCCGTCGAAACCGTCACGCCCCGAGCGCTCGCGCGCTCGACGATATCGCGCGCCAGCTCCTCGTTATGTGCGAAAATCTGCTCAAAAGAGTCCGTCATACCCACCAGGACCTAGACCGAAAAGACGATCTTGCGGCAGTTCCAGAAGTACTGGGCGCCCGAGATAACGGTCAAGACAACGGCAACGGCATACAGGAAGCGCGACACCGAGTAGATGCCGAGCGTCAGCGCCACCGGGCCAAGGTGCAAGCCGGCCATAGCAAAAACGCACAGGTAACCGCAGATGGAGACCATCGTGGTTGCCGTCTTGTACTTGCCGAGCTTATCGGCCGCAACGACCACACCGGCCGCACTCGCGACCATGCGAAGGGCGCTCACCAGAAGCTCACGGAACAGGATAATGAACACGGACCACACGGTCACCGCACCAAAATCCAAGAACAGCAGCAGGGCCGAGAACACGAGCAGCTTATCGGCGATGGGGTCCAAGAATTTACCGAAGTCGGTGATCTCGTTGCGCGAACGCGCCAGATAACCGTCGACCTTATCGGTGCACGACAGGATCACATACAGAATGAAGGCAGCGGCGGCGAGCGGGCCGTCGAAGGTGCTCCAATCCGTACCGGCAACACTCGTGTGAGAAAGCGCCGACACGATCATGAACACCGGGATAAAGACGATGCGAACGCACGTCACGATGTTGGCGGGCGTCCAAACACTCGTCAGTTCCTTATTGCTCTCGTTTGCCACGATGCTCTCCTACTCCACAACATGACCGATAAGCTCATAGCAGAAGCTATCGGTAAACTCGACCGTCAGAATATCGCCCACGGACGCCTCGCTGGCGTCCAAGTGCACCGCGCCATCGGAATCGGGCGCCTGGAACCAGGCATGGCCGATCAGCTCGGCGCCGTCCTCGGTTTCTTCGATACCGTCGACGATCACCTGGGCGCGCTCGCCCACATGCGCGGCGGTGGCGGCAAACCCGAGCGATTCGGCCAGGTCCATGGCCTCCTGGGCGCGCTCGAGCTTGACCTCCTCATCGACCTGACCCTCCATCTTGGCGGCCAGGCTACCCTCCTCACGCGAGTAGGCAAAGACACTCGTGTAGTCGAAGCCGACGGTGTCCATAAAGTCGATGAGGTCGCGGAACTCGTCGTCGGTCTCGGTCGGGAAGCCGACCATAGCCGTGGAACGGATCACGATGCCGGGGATACGCTCACGCAGATCGCGGAACAGGTCCTCGAGCTCCTGGCGCGAACCGGAACGGCGCATAGCCTTGAGGATGCGCGCGTCGCAGTGCTGCACGGGGATATCGATATAGGGCAGCACCTTGGGCGTATCGCGAATCGTATCGATAAGCTCATCGGTCATGCCCTCGGGCTGCAGATAGAGCACGCGGACCCAGACGTTGTGCGGGCGCACGGCCTCGGCGACGGCACGCAGCAGCTGCGCCAGATTGCGCGGCGAGCCCTCGGCGACATCCTCGTCAGTAAAGTCGGTGCCCCAAATACCCGTGTCCTGGCCGATCAGCACGATCTCCCGCACACCGCCGGCAACCAGGTCGCGCACCTCGGAGATAATGCTCTCGGCATTGCGTGAATGATAGCGACCGCGAATGTAGGGGATCATGCAGAAGCTGCAAAAACGATTGCAGCCATCGGAAATCTTGACGTAGGCAACGGCACCCTCAACGGTACGCTTGACCTGAGGGATATAGGCCGCGATTTCACGCTCGACACCCAGCACGCCATCGATGACCGCCACGATGCCGTCCTCCTCGTCGGCCTTCACAAAGGCAGCGACCTCGGGCAGCTCGTCAGGCAGGTCATCGCCATAGCGCGACGGCACACAGCCGCACATGACGATGGGGCAAGAACGAACGCCGTCCTGAACCTCGTTGGCGAGCTCGAGCGTGGTCTCGATGCTCTCGGACGTTGCGGAGGCGAGGAACGAGCATGTATTGACGATGGCGATATCGGCATCCTGCGGGTCGAAAGCCTCCTCGTAGCCCGCAGCGGTCAAAAGAGAACGCATGCGGTCGGTATCGACCTCGTTCTTGGCGCACCCGAGGGTGATGTAGAGCACGGAGCCCAACGGTGTATCCATGTTGGAGAGCGGTCCTTTCGAATGATATTAGCGGTAGTTGGTGAACTGCAGCGGCTGGCCGTAGTCCTGGTCGCGCAGGAACTGGATCACGGACTGCAACGCGTCCTTCGAAGCAGAGGAAACACGCAGTTTGTCGGCCTCGATGGTCACCTTGACCTTGAGCTTTTGGTCCTTGATGTCCTTGTTGATCTTCTTGGCGGTCGCTTGGTCGATACCCTCGACGATATGGCCGAGCACGCGCACGGTGCCGCCCGATGCCGCCTGCGGAGCATCCCACGAGACGGCCTTGAGGTCGATGCCGCGCTTGATGAGCTTGGAGCTCAGCACGTCGACAATCTGCTTGGAGACAAAGTCGGCCGGGGCGTTGATCGTAAAGAGCTTGTCGCCCTTCGAAAGCTCGATCGTGGCGCCGGAATCCTTAAGGTCATAGCGCTGGGAAATCTCGCGCGTGGTCTGTTGAAAGGCATTATCGACCTCTTGCATGTTGACCTCGGACACGACGTCGAAGCTGGAATCTTTAGCCATGATGTTTCCTTTCGCGTACGAGCGGCCTAGTAGCTATCGTACGAATTGTCGGTAGAATCGGTGGGTGTCTGACCGTCAGTTGCGGTATCGGCGCCATCCGTGGACTGGGCATCGGTGCCGTCGGTGGTGTCGGTACCATCGGTGGTGTCGGTACCATCAGAACTTTCACCATTCTCGGAATCAGTCGTCTCCTTCTTGGGAACGGTGATCGTCACACGCGCCACGCCGGAGGTCTTGGTATCGTAACGGACCTTTTCACCGTTCTTGGTAACGGTGACATCGGAAGGCTTGGACGTGGTGATCTCGATCGAGGACTCGGGCGTGTACTCCTGCTCAAAGGGACCAGTCGCCTGGGCGCCATAGACCGACTTGCCGTCGACCTTGACCTCAATCCACGCGGTCTTTCCCTTGGCAACCGAGACCTTGACCTTCGTTACCTCGTTCTCTTCCTTTTTAGCCGTCGTCTTGGTGGCGTCCGAATCGGTCGACTCATCCGTCGCCTCATCGGTGTCTTCGTCCTCGTCGACCGTTTCGGTCTTCTTGGAAGACTTCTTAGTCGTTGTCTTGGTGGCAGCGGGCGGCTCGGGCGTGGTCTCGGGCGCCGAAGATGCGCAGCCGCGCAGAAGCACCACGATGAGCACAATCAACAGCAGCGCAACGGCGCCGATGCCGGTGTAGACGATACGCGGATCGAGCCCGGTGTTTTGAGGAGTACGTGATCCGCCGCGTCCACGACTGGAACTGCTGCGGCCGCCTCCCTGAGGCATACGACCACGATTGCTATCGGAACAGCCGCGATAGCCACCCTGGCCCTGAAGGCTGCGCTGACCCGAGCGGGGCGCAAGTTCACCGCGGCCTTGATAGCCACGCTGGCCCGAACGCGGAGCCGAAGAGCGCTGGCCATACGGCTGTGATTGAGAGCGAAGACGCGGCGTCACCTGCGTGGTATCGGCATCCGCATAGCCACCGCGAGAGCGTCCCGTAGAGGCACCACGGTAACCGCGATCGGAATAGCCGCCGTCGCCGTAGCCGGCACGAGGGTCACGCGCCACGCCTCGGGCGGCGGGAAGTGCACGGTCCTCGGGCATCGGCGTACTGCGGAACCGGTCACGCTGTGAGCGAATCTCCTCGCCCGAACCCGTCTCGGTAATATAACCGGCCTGCTGAGGACGCTGTCCATAGCGGGTCGAACGACCGCCCTGAACCATCAGGAAGCGCCCGTTTTCGACCGAGGAACGCGAATTGACGTAGCCGGCGGCGTCCTGAAAACGACCGCCCTGCTGCGACGTCTCGCGTTCGTATGCCATCAGATCGTCAAAGTAGGCATTGACGACCTCGCGCGGATTGAGGCCCAAAAAGCGAGCATAGCTCGAAATCATGCCCTGCGCATAGCCGCGCGGCGGCATCGAAGCAAAGTTACCGGTCTCGAAAAACTCGATGATCTGCGGCCTGATTTTGATGGTGTTGGCGACTTGCTGAATGGAAAGGCCCATTCGGCGACGCTGCTCAAGCAGCATGTCACCAAAGCGTGCAGCCATCAGAATCCTCCAAACTCACGATCTTCACGTGCCATCTCGGCGTCGACAGACTCCAGCGCGGCAAGCCCCTCCTCGTCCAACAGGACCTCGCGCGGCTTGGAACCGTCGGGCGGGCCGACGACACCCTTTTCTTCCAGCATATCCATAATACGCCCGGCACGCGCATAGCCAACCTTCAGACGACGTTGCAGGCCAGATGTGGAGCCAAGCTGCGATTCCACCACAATATGGGCGGCTTCCCAAATGAGCGGATCATCGTCTTGCGGCTCGGCGACTCCGGTACGGACAATGCCGCCGCCACCCGCCATGGACATGGAAGCGGGCGCCACGGCAGACAGGATCTCCTCGTGGTAGTCGGGCTCGCTCTGCGACTTGACAAACTCGACAATCTCGTTGATTTCGTCGTCCGAGACAAAGCAGCCCTGGATACGGCGAGGCTTGCCCCAGTCGACCTTGGAGAACAGCATGTCGCCCAAACCGGTAAGCTTTTCGGCACCCATCTGGTCGATAATGACGCGCGAGTCGATGCCCGTGGCGACGTTAAAGGCGATGCGGTTGGTGATGTTGGCCTTAATGAGGCCCGTCACCACGTTGGAGCTCGGGCGCTGCGTGGCCACGATAAGGTGGATACCGGCGGCACGGCCCAGCTGAGCAATACGCACGATCGAGGCCTCGACATCCTTACCGGCGACCATCATCAGGTCCGAGAGCTCGTCGATGATAATGACCAGATAGGGCATCTTTTGCGGCGGGTTATCGTAATGTTCAAACTCGCCGGCGGCCTGCTTTTCGTTATAGGTCGAGATCTTACGTACATTGAGACGCTCGAAGACCTTCAGGCGACGCTCCATCTCGGACACGGCCCATTGCAGAGCGCTCGCGGCCTGCTTGGGCTCGGTCACTACAGGCACGTAAAGATGCGGCAGACCGTTATAGCCCGCAAGCTCGACGCGCTTGGGGTCGACCATGATCAGGCGAACGTCCTCGGGAAGCGCGCGCATGAGCAGGGTCGTGATGATGGAGTTGATCATCACCGACTTACCAGAACCGGTCGTGCCGGCGATCAGCAGGTGGGGCATCTTGGCGAGGTCGGCGACGACCGGCGTACCCTCGGCATCGCGACCGATGGCCAGCTCGAGCGGACCGCCCTTCACATAGGGCAGCACGTCGCCCAGGTTGACGTTCTGGCGCTTGCGATTGGGGATCTCGATACCCACGAGCGACGTGCCGGGGATCGGGGCAAAGATACGTACCGACTGGGCAGCGAGCGAAAGCGCGATATCGTCCTCGAGGCTCGAAATCTTGCTCACGCGCTCGCCCTCACCAGGTTGCAGCTTAAAGGTCGTCACCGTGGGGCCGGCGATCCAGCCGACCACGCGGGCACTGCGGCCAAACTCAAGCAAGGTGGATTGCAGTGACTCAGCGGTCTGCTCCAACTCCTTGTCCGAAGACGCGGCGGAAGCCGACTGCGGGTTGGCATGCAGGATTTCGAGCGGCGGAAGCTTGAGGCCGTCCTCTTCTTCGCCCTCGTTATCTGCGGCGCCACCGTCCGCTCCCCCATCGCTAGCCGCAGCCGATTCGACGGCACTCGAGGCAGGCGCATCGGCAACCTTGGGATGCTTCAAGAAGTCGGGAATCTGAGGTGCTGCCGAGACAGGATTCACGGCAAACGGCGGCTCGAACTCGTCGATCTTATCGGGGTCGTCTTCCATCGAAAGCTGGCCGGTTACCTGGTCGCGCTTTGCATGGCGACGCGGCAGCAAAGTTGTCTTTGCGGTCTCAATCGGAGCCTCGTCGTCCTCGTCATCGCCCTCGGTGAGCTCAATCTCGCTATCGGACCAAGACGGGTCGGGCTCGCTTGTATTGAGCTTAGGCGCAGCCTTGCCCTTCTTGGCATGGCGGCGCGGCAGCAGCGTCGTCTTAGCGCGCTCAACCTCAACCGACTCGGACACGTCGACAAACGGATTCTCGTCCTCGTCGTCATCGTCCAAAACCGGGTCCACATCGTTGCCCATGACCGTGGTCACGGCAGCATCGGAGCCCTTTTGACGAAGAATGCTCAGGTGCGGACGGGCAACGCCGGGCACCGACAGGGCTTCGTCGTCACCCCACGGGCTGGCGTTGACATCGGCACGACGGCGCTCGGCAAAATCGGCCGCACGGTCGCGAGCAGAGCGCAGCACGCCACCCACCGAAAAGCCGATGATGACCAAGCCCACGACGACAAGGCCCAACAGGACTACCATCGCGATAGGCTTACCCAGGGCATTCTGCAGCGCACTCGCAATAAACGCACCGATGTAGCCACCCGAGGCGGACAAATTTTGCGGCGTGAACATAAGGTCACACGAGACACTCGTACCCGGCACCATCAGCGAAAGAATGGAGACGACGGCGATAAAGACCACGGCTCCGCCCGCAACAGAGCGCACGTTGAGCGGCGAGTCCTCGCCTAAAAAGAGCGTGGCGGCAAACAGCAAAATAACGATCGGCAGCACGTAGGCGCCCAGACCAAAGCCCAGGTGGTAGAAACCGGCAACCGCAGCCGTAACGGGTGCAGTCGCCGGCGAAATCACGGCAATGAAGGACGCAATCGCCAAAACGGCGATGACCACGCCGGCGATATCGCGGTTGGCCGAGGGCTCGACCAGGGGCTCAAAATCGTCGAAGTCGGTCTCGTGGCCCTTATTGGCACGAAGATGGGAACCGGCACCCTTAGCAGATGCCGGTTGGTTGTTGGCTTTATTGCCTTTGGCGTTTTGTGCAGATCCGCGCGCCAAACTAAACCTCCATGACGACCGGGATGATCATCGGACGAGTGCGCGTACGACTCCAGATAAAGTTAGAGAGCGAGTCGCGCACGGCCTTGCGAATGGCATCGGAACCGCTGCTCGTAAAGCTGAACTTGCCCTTCTCAATCGTCTTCATAATAGACGCGGAGGCATCCTCGGAGAACTGGTCGTCGATGGCAAACGAGACGCCGCGGCCCGAGAACTCGATGGCCTCAATCTTCTTGTGCTTGAGCGAGACGATGGCGACGGCCGTGACCATACCGTCATTGGCGAGCTTCTGGCGATCGCGCAGGACGATGGGGTCGGTATCGCCGATACGCAGGCCGTCGACGTAGACGACGCCGGACTCGACGGGCGTACCACGCTTGACGATACCACCGCGCATCTCGAGCGTGTCGCCGTTATCGAGGATAAAGATGTGATCATCCTTGATGCCCATCTTGCGGGCCAGCTGGGCATGGGCGCGCAGATGCACGGCCTCACCGTGAACCGGCATAAAGTACGTGGGCTTGGCCATGGCCATCAGGAGCTTAAGCTCCTCCTGGCTACCGTGACCGGAAACGTGAACGAGAGCGCGGTTCTTATCCCACACGTCGCAGCCGAGCTTGGCCAGGCTGTTGACGACCTGCTGGACGGCTTTCTCATTGCCGGGAACAGGAGTTGCCGAGAGGATAACGGTATCGCCCTCGTGGATGGAGAGCGTCTTGTGCTCGCCATTGGCCATGCGGGACAGGGCCGACAGCGGCTCGCCCTGCGAACCGGTGCACATGACGACAATCTTGTCGTCAGGCAGGTTATCAATGTCAAAGGCATCGATGATATCGGCGTCGTCGATGTTGAGGTAGCCAAGCTCGCGCGCCACGCGGGTGTTAGTGAGCATGGAGCGACCGGTCACAACGACCTTACGGCCGCACTTGCGGGCGGCATCGCAGATCTGCTGCAAACGATGGATGTGGCTCGAGAACGACGCGACGAACACGCGACCCGGGGCGTTCTTGATGGCGTGCAGCAGGTTGGGACCAACCTCGGCCTCTGACTTGGTAAAGCCGGGAACCGTGGCATTGGTGGAGTCGGAAAGCAGTAGGTCGATGCCCTGCTTAGCAAAGCGGCTGATAGCGGCATAGTCGGGCGTGACGCCATCGATGGGCGTCTGGTCGAGCTTAAAGTCGCCGGTGTGCATAACGGTGCCCTGATTTGTGCGGATGAACACGCCCAGAGCGCCGGGGATAGAGTGCGTCATCGAGAAGAAGTCGAGCGAGATGCCGCCGAGGTTGACATGGCTGCCGCCCTTGACCTCGCGGAACTTGGGTGCGCGGATGCGGAACTCAGAAAGCTTGCCCTCGATAAAGCCAAGCGTCAGCTTGCTCGAGAAGATGGGCACCTTATTGTTGAGGTCCTGCAGCAGGTACGGAAGCGAACCGGTGTGGTCCTCGTGGCCGTGGGTGACGACGATACCGCGGAGCTTCTCCTCGTTCTCCAGAACATAGGTGTAGTCGGGAAGCACCAGATCGATACCAGGCTGGGAGTCATCCGGGAACATGAGACCGGCGTCGACGAGCACCATGTCGTCGCCGCACTCGAAGACCGTCATGTTCTTGCCGATGCCGTCAAGGCCGCCGAGCGGAATGATCTTCAAGGGAGATGATTTTTTAGCTGCCATAGGTTAGTGTGGTTTCCTTTCTTCGAAACGGGTCTGGAACAACCGACGGGGCGCTTCTGGCAAACCGACCGCCGGGAACGTACAAACATGCATCACAGAGTCGACGCAGTAACCACAGTATGATACCCATTTGCCCACCAACAGACCACCCATGCATCAAAGCCCCATCTGAACTGGTCCATCCCGCCGGTTTCCCGTGGGGCGGGCACTGATGAAGTTTATCGCGAGTTCCGCACGAACAGGAGGCCACTTAATGTGGCCTCCGTCGTGAGCAGGACTGTAGAGCAGGAAACTTCATCAGTGCCCGCCCCACGGGAAACCGGCGGGATGGACCAGTTCAGATGGGGCTTTGATGCATGGGTGGTCTGTTGGTGGGCAAATGGGTATCAT
>DBFBFY010000160.1:0-10867 GCA_048201615.1 Collinsella sp. | reverse complement strand
CCGGCAGTCTGGATGCTGCCGGTATAGAGCAGCAGCTTCTCGGTAAGCGTGGTCTTACCGGCGTCCGGGTGGCTGATGATCGCGAATGTGCGGCGCGACGAGATTTCATCCGACAGGCTTGCCATGCGGATCCTTTCTTGCATTGAGTGCATTACGTCGTTGTAACCGCACTATTGTAGCCGCGAAATCCCGCTCTAGGGCGCCTATCAGGACAAATTCATCAGTTGGGGCCTGGGTAGCCGGGCCAATCGGTATTTGCCTCTTGCAGAACTGTGCATAGTGTGTATATACTGTGCTTACCGGTTATATACACGTGTAGCCCAACAGCTAAGGAGCCGCTGTGGACATCATCCTATCCAATTCGAGCGACAAGCCCATCTACGAGCAGATAACCTCGCAAGTCAAAGCTCAGATCTTATCGGGCACGCTCGTTGCGGGAGCCAAACTCCCCAGCATCCGTGCACTCGCGAGCGATCTTGGCGTGAGCGTCATCACCACCAAGCGCGCCTACGCCGACCTGGAACAGCTCGGGTTTATCTGCACCGTGCAGGGCAAGGGCTGTTTTGTCGCCGAGGGCAACCAGGAGCTCTTGCGCGAAAACCAGCTCTGCCATATCGAAGAGCTGCTTGCGCAAGCGGCGAGCCAAGCCGAAGCCTTGGGCGTCACGCGCGACAAACTGCACGAGATGCTCGACCTGGTAGCCCCCGAAACCATGCAGTAGCCATCTGCAAGAAAGGCTATACCATGCAAAACTTGCTAGAACTCAAAGGTGTCTCACGCCGCGTGAGCGACTGTTTTTCGCTGCGTGATGTCACGCTCGCCGTGGAGCCCGGCCAGATTGTTGGCTTTGTGGGCGCTAACGGTGCCGGCAAGACAACGACCATTCGCGCCGCGCTCGGGCTTATCAAGCTCGATGCCGGCGAGGTGCGCCTGTTTGGGCAGCGCTGTGGCGCCGACGCGCCCGATGAGACACAGCGCTGCCTGCGCTCCCGCGTCGGTCTTGTCCTGGACACATGCCCCTTCCCCTCCACGCTCAAGGTGGGCCAGATCGAGTCGCTCGTAGGCCCGGCGTACCCCACGTGGGACCGCGAAACGTTCGCCGGATTCATCAACCGGTTTGGCCTCGATCCCAAGACAAAAGTCAAGGACCTCTCCCGCGGCATGGGCATGAAACTGCAGCTTGCCTGTGCACTCAGCCACAATGCCAAGCTGCTCGTTTTGGACGAAGCCACCGCGGGCCTCGATCCCATGGCACGCGAGGAACTGCTTGATGAGCTGCTTGCCTTTGTCGCCGACGGCCAGCACAGCGTGCTGCTCTCGAGCCACATTACATCCGACCTCGATCGCGCCGCCGACCGCGTCATCTGCATCGATAACGGCTCGATTATTTTTGACCTACCGCGCGAGGATATTACCGACCGCGCCGGCATCGCCCACTGTACCCAAGCGCAGGCTGCCGAGCTTATGGCTTGCGTCGAAGGCGCCCGTGCCGTTCACCACGTCTACAGCGTGGACGTCCTCGTACCCAACCGTCGCGAAACGCTCGAGGCCTTTCCCGAGATTCCCTGCGATCGGGCAACCATTGATGACTATCTGCGCCTCACGCTGAAAGGGGCTTCGAAATGAAACGCGCCTTTATATCCGAGCTCGCCATCGTTCGCACGCTCGTCCCGAGCATCGCAGGTGTCGGCCTGTTCATCTTCGTCGTGCTGACCGCCGTCAGGGCATCGAATGGTGATTCCGATATGAGCGCCGCCGGCGCCTTCGCGATCAGTGCCATGTCGCCTATCATGGCCATGACGTCGCTGGCCGGGCTCGACAACCAAAACGGATGGGAGCGCTATCGGGCAACGCTGCCCATCTCACGCAAAGACATCGTCAGCGCACGCTACCTGTGCATCACTATTTTCTCGGTCATCATGACGTGCGCGGCCGTGCTGTTGAGTATCGTCGCCATCCCGATCTTAAACAGCGTGGGTATCCCCTCCACGGGAGAGACCGTCTTTGAGACCGCAATCGCCTCGGCAATATCGATGCTTTTCTCCCTCATGGCGGTGTTTTTGGCACTGCCTCTGTTCTTTCGATTTGAACACATGAAGGCGCAACGCCTATCCGTTGGTCTATACGCCCTATACATGTGCCTTATCATGGTCACGCTAAACTCATTCAACCCCATCAGCAACCAGCTCATGTCGATGATTGCCGGGGCGAATCCCGATCCTTCCGTTCTTGGCTTCCTGTGCGCAGGAATTGCCGCGCTGGCAACGGTCGTCCTTGGCGCTGTCAGCTGCGCCATCAGCACCAAGGTCTACCGGGCACGCAACCTATAGGCAAGCGCGGTATCATTGGACATGCGCCATAGATCTGGCGTGGTCTTTTTTGAGGAGGCGCTCAACCCGTGTCGTGGGTCGTCGCAGCATTTGCGTCAGCATTCTTTGCCGGCATCACATCCATCTTGGCCAAATGCGGCATCAAGCAGACCGACTCCGATGTCGCGACGGCCATTCGCACCTGCGTGGTGCTCGTTTTCGCCTGGGCAATGGCGGGCATTTCTGGATCCATTGGAACCATTGGCAGCATCGAACCCAGATCCTGGCTCTTTCTCGTCCTCTCGGGACTCGCTACCGGCGCTTCGTGGATCTGTTACTTTAAGGCGTTGAGCATCGGAGACGTCAATAAGGTCGTACCGGTCGACAAGATGAGCACCGTGCTCGCCGCGCTGATCGCCATCGTGCTTTTTGGCGAGACGAGCAACCTTGCGGTTAAGCTCGTGGGAACCGCCGTCATTACCCTCGGCACGTTTTTAATGACCGAGAAGCAGCAATCCGCCGGGCCCGAGCAGCAGCAAGACCGGACCTGGCTCGCTTACGCCCTCGGCGCCGCCATGTTCGCAGCACTCACCTCCGTCCTCGCTAAGATCGGCATCGAAGGCGTCGAGTCAAACCTGGCCACGGCAATCCGCACCTGCGTGGTACTGGTTATGGCATGGGCAATCGTGGCAGCTAAAGGCAAGATGGGCCAAGCCGTGCACGTAGACCGCTACGAGCTCGTATTTCTCGCGGCATCGGGCATCGCGACCGGAGCATCGTGGCTGCTCTATTACTATGCCATCGCCGCAGGCCAGGTGAGCGTCGTGGTGCAGATCGACAAACTATCGATTGTCGTATCGGTACTATTTGCGCGCTTGGCATTCAACGAAAAACTCTCACGGCGCAGCGCCATCGGTCTCGCCCTCATCGTACTGGGCACCGCCGCGCTCGCAGTTTGGAAGTAGCGCGGCCAGCAGCCGCTACATCCTCACACCTGGCTTAGGATGCCTGTACTGACCGTGGGATGCTGTGCGCTTACCGTGCGAGATGGCAAATTTGGGACAACGGTGCAGGCAACGAAGGCAGGCTGCGCACTCCGGCTTTGTCCAGACGGGAAGGCCGTCGCGCATCTCAATCGCCGCCATGGGGCAGCGCTTGGCACACAGGCCGCAGCCGATGCAGCGATCGGCATCGACGGCAAACTTGCTCGTCTGTTGCATGCGCGGCAGCCCAATTGCGTGATACGCGCACGATGCAAACAGAGGCACGCGATGGCGCATCATGTTACCCGTGCGGCGTGCCCGCACCGCCTCGATCACGGCATCAATCTGCGCCTCGGCAGCTCTATTGATACCCTCAACCTTTTGAGGGTCAGACAGGTCGAAAACAGGCGTCCAGGTATCGGGCATCTTGACGCTCATCGCCGCATCCAACTCGAGCCCACGCTCGTGCAGCAGGTCGCGGGCAAACTTGGCAGATTGGCCGATCGTCGAACCGTACGTCGAAACATAGAACGTATAGGGGCGCTCGCCGCCCTTTGCACCGGCAGCAATCGACAGGTCGGCAGTCTTCAAAAACTCGATCATCGGTGTCGGCAGACCCCAGGCATACACCGGAGCAACAAATCCCAGCTGGCAGGGGCCTTCCGTCGCAACAAGGCGAAGGGCTTCGGCATCAAAACGCTCAATCGACACAACCTTGTCGTCTGTCGCCGCCGCAATGCGACGCGCCACATGTTCGCTGTTCCCTGTCGCGCTAAAGTACAGGATCATCTCGTACCTCTGGAATTGACTCGTGAAAAACCGCGCTACTTGCGCAGCGGCTTGGGCAGTGGAATGCCGGCGGCGATGACGGCCGCGATGATCATGCAGACGATACCCTTGAGTGGGAAGCACATGAGCAGCAGGCCCACAACCATGACAGGCTGGCGCATGACGGCGCCCATCGTCGATGCCGTGCAGACGGCGACGCAAAAGACCGGATCTGCGCCGGTGAGGATGGCAAGGCCATAGCCCAGGCTTACGCCCGAGAAGATAACGGGGAAGAAGTGACCGCCGCGCCAACCAAGGTTGATGAGGGCGGGCGTCAGCATGGCCTTAACAAGACCGGTCGCGATAAGCACGCCGGCGGGAATGGTGAGGTAGGTCTCCATAAGTACATCGGCCTGGGTCTCGCCGGCAAACATGGTGTAGGGCAAAACCGTGCCGCAGATGGCGAGCGCCAGACCGGCCAGCATGGCTTTGACGACAGGGCGCTCCCCTATGGCATGGGCAAACGCTTCGCTCGCGTGCTCAGAGACAAAGTACAGCCAGCCGCAAACGGTGCCAACCAACGCCAGCGGGATGAGCCAGGCAAGCTCCAGGTTGCCCACCTCGGCGGCCTCGAACCTGGGCATGCCCATGCCGCCGCCCATAACCTGGCCGAGCAGCAGGTAGGTGCCCAGACCGCCAGCGATCGCGATACCGTAGACCACAGTCTTCTGTGCCTTGGGCAGCTTGATGGTGATCTCGCCGGACGCGGACCCATCGTCGGCGTCTTCGCCCTGGCCGTCGGCGCTACCGGCGAGCGGCGCCACAAAGCCAAAGACGGGCGCGGTAAAGAGCGCCGTCAGCGCGGCCTGGGTGCCCAACAGCGTGAGCTCCCTGAACTCGGCGCCAAAGCGGCGCATGCGGTCGCCGACCCAGCTGCACAGACCCGCGATAACGCCAGTCAGGCCGGCCTCCGGTCCAATACTTCCGCCAAACAGCAGCGGCAGCAATGCCGCGAGCGAAAGTTTGCCCAGGTTGTCGTACGGGTAGCGCCCGTCTTGCTTAACCTTAGCCATCACCTGGTTGAGGTCGTCGGTCTTGGTGCCCGTAAGCTTTTCGTACAGGCCGATCAGCAGGCCGCCCAGCAGGCAGACGAAAAACGGATACGGCAGAAAACCGAACGGGCCGCTGGCGAGTTCGGGCGACGCCGCGCCCAGCATGTGGGGGATCTTGGTCCACAGATAGTCGATACCGTGCTCCATCGCAAAAAAGAACAGCCAGACCGCGGCACCTGCGAACGCACCGGTCACGGCAACGCTAACTAAAAACAGCGCGCGGTTTGTGGGTTTGGCAAGGTTGTCCATCGGGTCCTCCCGCGGTCAAAGTCGACATAGCTACGTTTTATTGTAGAGCGAGCGTTGCCCAGACAAGCCAACCATCTGCGCCACAAACGGCACCATTGGGAGTCATAGTGGGGCAGGCTCAAGACTTATCCGTTGATAATCGAGACAATCTCGCGCAAATCGCCGGCAAAGTAGATGCCGTGCTGGCGCCTCGGGCTCGAAAGCCCTTTATCAATCATGCGCCCGAGCAGCGCCTTGAGGTCGTTGTAGTAACCGTCAAGGTTATACAGGATGCACGGAGCACTCAGGTGCTCCAACGACACCGCGGACATGACCTCGGCAATCTCCTCGAGCGTGCCCGTCCCACCGGGAAAGGCGATGAACGCATCGCCGAGCTCAATCATCTTGGCTTTGCGCTCGGCCATATCGCTCGTCACGATGAGGTCATCGATGCCGTAGTGCTGAAACTCGGCCTCTATAAAAAAGCTCGGCTCAACGCCCGTCACGTGTCCACCTGCCTCGAGTACGCTATCGGCGAGCGCGCCCATCAGGCCCGATTTGGACCCGCCGTATACCAGCGCGTGCCCGTTGGAGCCAATCCAGTTGCCCAGCTCTTGCACCGCAGGCAGAAACGCCGGGTCATTGCCGACGCTGGCGCCCAGGTATACCGTGATATTCATATTCAGTCCCCCTCGTCGTGACGCGCGGCGCCCGTTCTAGCGTTGGCGTCGGCGATATTCGCGCACACGGCGCGACAGGTCGGCGAGCTCGTCACGATCGAGCTCTTCCAAATGCTCCAGATCGTCCATAAAGCGCGCCATGGTGTCCTTTTGGCGCAGCTTGATGAGCGTATTGCAGTAGTTCACCGCCACACCCGTGAGCATGGCAATGTAGAAGATGCTGATGACGCTCAGGACGACGGTAATAGCACGGGCGACCGGCGTTTCGGCCGGGATATCGCCAAAGCCGATGGTCGAGACGGTCTCAAAGCTAAACCAGAGACCATCGCCAAACGTAAGGGTCGTGGGCTCGGACAGCCAGACAGCCGTCGAGCACAGCAGATAGAAGACGAGGAACAGGCCCGTGATACGCACGAAACCGGCCTGGCGCAAAACATCGGCAAGCGTCCTCAGCTTTTTCATCGCGACCCCTTTTCCCCAGACGCCCAATCACGTTTGCTCGGTATTGTCCCACAACCGGCAGTTAGGCAACCGGCAGTTAGGGACGTTCCTTTTGTGCCGGCAGAAAGGGACTGTCCCCAACTGCCGGACGGGACCGTTTAGCGGTGCGGCGGCCGACTGGGCAGGCTGAGCTGGTATCCTTATGCGGTATTGTCTCGATTCGTTTGGATTGCACGTGAGAGCTTCCGCTGTCCTTCGTTCAGTTATATGTCGCACCCTGGCCGTCGCGCTTGCTGCGTTCGCCGTACTGAGCGCCGTCATACCCGTCCCCGCCTTTGCCGCCGACTCTGACCAGCAGGTCAAGACGGTCCGCGTTGGCTGGCTTATCAACAACGAAGGCTTCCAGGACGGCACCCCCGGCGAGCGTCTCTCGGGCTGGGGTTATGACTACCTGCAGACGCTGTCATACTACACGCCGGGCTGGCAATACGAATACGTCTCCGGCACCTTCACCGAGCTTATGGACATGCTCGAGGCGGGCGAAATCGACCTCATGCCCAACATCTCCTACTCCGAGGAACGCACCCAAAAGCTGCTCTTTTCCTCGAACCCCGAGGGCACCGAGCGCTACTACATCTACGCCAAGCCCGATCGCGACGACCTGGCCAAGGGTGACCCCCAAGCGCTCCAGGGCCTTACCATCGGTTGCAACTCCGGTGTTATGCAAACCTTCGTTGGCCAGCAGTGGCTCGCCAACGAAGGAATCACCTGCACATACAGGGAGTATGACGGAGGCTCCATGCTCTTTGACGCACTCGCAAACGACGAAGTCGACGCCGTCATCATGAACGACACCATCTCGTCGCCCGATGCGTCGCCCATGTTCTACGTTGGCTCGAGTGACTACTATTTTGCCGTCCCCAAAAGCCGCCCCGACCTGATGAACGATATCAATGCCGCCATGACGGCAATCGCCCGCGTCAACCCACGTTATAACGACGAGGTCAAGGCGAATTACTCGGCCCAAAACAGCGGCTCATCATCGCTCACCGGCCCCGAGCGCTCCTGGCTCAAAGCAAACGACAACACCATCACGATCGGCTATCTTAAAAACAAACTCCCCTACTGCACGCAAAATGACGACGGCGAAATGGAAGGGTCGCTCGCCTCGCTTGCAACGACGTTGCACGACAAGTTTGGCATTACGGTTGCAACAGTAGCGTTCTCGAACAACGAGCAAATGACCAAAGCCCTTTCCACAGGGACCATCGATGTCGCCCTACCGTTGTTTCGCGACTACTGGCTTGCCGAGCAGGCAGGGGTCATCCTGTCAAACCCGATGGGAACGGTTTCCCTAGCCGCCATTCACAGCAGCAGCAACCTGAACAGTGACCTTAAGAACATCGCTTGCACAGCAGACGCGATCGTCAACCGTTTTGAGCTCGAAAACCTATTCCCCGACGCAAAGGTAACCGAGTATCCGAATGACAACGAGGCACGCGAAGCCCTCAATAAGGGGGAGGCAAGTTGCATCATTGTCCCCAGCACGCGCTTGAAAACCATCCGCGACACCTACGATATCGAGGATTTCCAAACACAGGAGCTCACCGACACGGCACAGCTATCGTGTTTGATTTCGCGCGGCAAGCCCGTGCTGTTGGGAATCATTAATAAGGGCATCGTCAATGCTGGCGAATCGCTCTCTGCAAGCAGTTATTCCCCCACATCGTACTCGGCGCAAGAATCGGATGCGTTTCGACTTCTCTACCGCAACCGCATCGTCATTGCGGCAGTCATCATCTGCATTTTGCTCACCGGCATCGTCATCCTTGTCTGGTCGCTTCACCGCGCGCAGAAAGAACAGCAGAAAGCCGATGCCGCCAACGCCGCTAAGACGGCATTCCTCACGCGCATGAGCCACGACATCCGTACGCCACTCAACGGCATCCTGGGTCTTATCGAAATTGAGGAATTGAAAGACGGCGACATGCAGGCCGCCCGCGAAAGCCGCGCCAAGGCGCGTGTTGCCGCCAATCACCTACTCTCGCTGATCAACGACATCCTCGAGATGGGCAAAATCGAAGACCGCAAGCTAACTCTGGAACATGCGCCTTTTAACCTCAAAGAGCTCTGTGACGATACGCTGGTGCTGTGCAAGCTCCGCGCATCCGATAACGGCATCACAATGCAGGACAATAGTCTGCCGTACGCCACGGGGCCATACATGATCGGCAGTCCCACCCATATCCGACAGATCATAATCAACCTGTTAGACAACAGCATTAAGTACAACAAGCGCGGCGGCTCCGTCACCTTTAGTTCAAAGACCAAGCCACTCGATGATGGGCGCGCGCTCTTTTGCTTTAGCGTTTCGGATACCGGCATTGGCATGGCTCCCGAGTTTTTAAAGCATATCTATGAACCGTTTGCCCAAGAAGGTGACGATGCGCGCAGCAAGTTCCAAGGAACCGGCATGGGCATGCCAATCGTCAAGTCGCTTATTGAACTGATGGGCGGTACGATTGAGATTTCGAGTGAGGTTGGCGTGGGGAGTACGTTCAACGTCCAGATTCCGCTCGATATCGACAAGAACCCTCAGGCGCGGGCAGATACGGTCGAGGGGGTGCTCGACTGCTCGCTCGCCGACATGAACGTGTTGCTCGCCGAAGACAACGAATTGAATGCCGAGATTGCCCAGACGCTGCTCGAAAGCGAAGGCATTGTCGTAACTCGCGCCGCCGATGGCAACGAAGCGGTCGACCTATACGTTGGCCGTCCCGCCGGCAGCTTCGATGCGATTCTGATGGACATCATGATGCCGGGCATGGACGGCTATGAGGCAACCCGCGCGATTCGTCTGAGCGAGAAGGTCGATGCAGCCGATATCCCCATCATCGCGCTCACCGCCAACGCCTTTGCCGAGGACGCCAAGGCGGCACACGATGCCGGCATGAACGCCCATCTGTCCAAACCGCTCGACTTTAACAAGCTCAAAAACATACTCGCCCGCATCAAGAAAAACGGATCCGTTTCGCTATAGTTTGTGCTCAACCACCACGCACGACCAGAAAGGAAACCAACGATGTTTAGGCCCTTACGTCGAAAGAAACGCGCCATCACTGACGAGGAAGCGCGCGAACTGCTCGCTACCTGCAAGCGCGGCGTCTTTGCCGTCAACGGCGACGATGGCTACCCGTACGCCATTCCCGTCAACTACTTCTTTGACGACGAGCACGACAAGATTTATTTCCATGGCGCCAAGGCTGGCCACAAGGTCGACGCACTCAAGCGCGATGACAAGGTCTGCTTTACCGTTTACGGCAACGAGTGGTACCAGGACGGTGACTGGGCTCCCTACGTTATGAGTACCGTGGTCTTTGGCCGTTGTCGCCTGGCGAATGACACCCCCGCGTTTATCGAGGACAAAGTCCGCCAGCTCGCGCTTAAGTACTACCCTTCTGCCGAGGAAGTCGAAGAGGAAATCGCCAAAGACATCAAGGGCGTCCAGCTCTACGAGATTACGATTGAGCATCTTTGCGGCAAGCAGATTCAAGAAAAGTAAGCCTCTCAGCAGGTCTGCGCCCAATTGCTACAGATGCTTTACCATGTGGGGCCTTCTAGCCAACTTGGCAGAAGGCCCCACATGCAGCGCACGCTTACCGTGCATTAAAAACGTAGCGGTCCAGGCGGTCGCACGCTTCCCTCACGCGCGAAAGCGGCAGCGCCAGATTCACGCGAATGTGGCAGGGCCCGTGGAACGGGCGGCCGTCCTGATACCCCACGCCCACGCGCGCCCCCTCGTCGAGCAACCACTGAATATCGCGGCCATGCTCGCGGCACCACTCGGTGCAGTCCAGAAACACCATGTACGTGCCCTGCGGACGCGAAAACGCGACGCCCTTCCAGTGCTTTTCTGCATACGTGCAGAAGTACTCGATATTGCCGGCAAGCACCTGGTTGAGCTCATCAACCCACTCATAGCCCTGCGGCTGGTAGGCACCGATAAGCGCATGCATGGAGAGGACGTTCATCTCGTTGTAGTGGGTCTTGTTGGACACGGCGCACACGCGGTCGCGCAGCGTCTCGTTGTAGATGATGTGGTAGCTGCCGACCAGGCCCGCCAGGTTGAACGTCTTGCTGGGCGCGTAGAGGGCAACCGTGCGCATGCGAGCATCCTCGCTCACCGACTGCGTCGGGATGTGCTTGTGTCCCGGCAGGATGATATCGGACCAAATCTCGTCCGAGATCACCACGCAATCGTGCTGGCGATAGATGTCCATGGCGCGCTCGATCTCGTCGCGCTCCCATACGCGGCCGCAGGGATTGTGCGGCGAGCAGAACACCGC
>DBFBFY010000159.1:0-9992 GCA_048201615.1 Collinsella sp. | reverse complement strand
ACGAGTATTCGATTTTGGTGCGCGACTTTAGCTACGCGCCGGGGCTCGCGGACTGCCTACGCATTACCGTGGGTACCCCGCAGGAAAACGACGAGGTGCTGGCTGCGTTTGCCGCGCTGGTGAAGGAGGAGATGTAGATGGACCGCTATGCCGAGGTGACCCGCAAGACGGGCGAGACCGACATTGTCGTAAAGCTCGACCTGGACGGAAGCGGCGTGTGCGATATCTCGACCGGCGTGCCGTTTTTCGACCACATGCTCAACGCCTTTGGTCGCCATGGCCTGTTCGATTTGACGGTACATGCGGTAGGCGACGTTGAGGTCGACGCGCACCACACCGTCGAGGACACGGGCATTGTGTTGGGCGAGGCGTTTTGCCAAGCGCTGGGCGACAAGGCGGGTATTACGCGCTTTGCCGACGCGGCGATCGCCATGGACGAGACGCTCGTGATGGCCGCCGTGGACATTTCGGGTCGCGGCCAGGCCTACTGCGAGCTGCCCGTGCCGACCGAGCGCGTGGGCAGCTTCGATACCGAGCTGGCCGTTGAGTTCTTCTATGCCTTCGCACGCGATGCCAAGCTCACGCTGCACGTGCGCGAACTGGCGGGTGGCAACTCGCATCACATTATCGAGGCCGCCTTTAAGGCCGTGGGCCGCACGATGCGCCATGCCTGCGAGCTCGATCCCCGCGTGCAGGGCATCCCCAGCACGAAGGGCTCGCTGTAACTGACGGATCGCACAAACCACCACAAAGGTGCCTGTCCCCTTCGTGGTGGTTTTGGATGATGAGAAGTGGAGGGGTCGCGTGGGCGAACCGAAGATCGTGGTGGTCGACTACCACAAGGGCAACTTGTCGAGCGTTGTGCGCGGGCTTGCGCGCGCCGGTGCCGCCGCCTGCACGTCGGACGATCCGGAGCAGATCCGCAATGCCGACGGCCTGGTCATCCCGGGCGTGGGCGCGTTCTATGACGCGATTGCCTTTATGCGTCGGAGCGGCGAGGAGGCGGCCGTGCTCGATGCCGTCGCCGCCGGGATTCCGCTGCTCGGCATCTGCCTGGGGCTTCAGCTGTTTTTTGAGCGCGGCAACGAGGGCGTGCCTGCGGACGAGGGCGTGGTCGCCGACGGCAGCGCCTCCGAGCAGGATGGTGGTCCATGGGTCGATGGCCTGGGTATTATGCGCGGTTCGTGCACGCGCTTGGAGTCGAGTCGCCTGAAGGTGCCGCACGTGGGCTGGGACCAGGTGCACATGACGTCCGCCGGTGCGGCAGATCCGCTGCTTGCCGGTTTTGCCGAGGGTACCAACATGTATTTCACCCACAGCTATGCGGTGGCCGACGGCGCCGATGCCGCCGATGTGCTGGCGCTCACGCACTATACGCGGAGCTTCCCGTGCATCGTGCGCCATGGCAACGTGTGGGGCTGCCAGTTCCATCCCGAGAAATCCTCCGCGCTGGGTCAGCGCATCCTTAAGAACTTCGTCAACATCGTCGAGGAGGTTGGCCGATGATTCTGTTTCCCGCAATCGATCTGATCGACGGCGAGGTTGTGCGCCTGGAGCGCGGCGACCGCAGCCGATGCAAGGTATATTCCGACGACCCCGTGGCCGTTGCCCGCTCGTTTGCCGAGCAGGGCGCAAGCTGGGTGCACGTTGTCGACCTGTCCGCTGCCTTTGGCGAGGACGAGGACGCATGCGCTGCCAACTCGGCAGCGATCGAGGCCATCTGCAGCGTTGATGGTCTGTCCGTGGACGTGGGCGGCGGCGTTCGCTCGCTCGCACGCATCGACGAGCTGGCCGGCTACGGTGCGCGCCGCATCGCGCTGGGCACCGTGCTGGTGACCGAGCCGGGTTTTGCCGAGGTGGCAGCCAAAGGCTTTGGCGAGCTGCTGGTGGCTGACATTGCCGCACGCGACGGCCAGGTCAAGGTGAACGGCTGGCGTGACGGCGCGGGCGTGGCGCTCGACGACGCCGTGGCGCAGCTTTCCGAGCTGGGTTTTAAGCATCTGGTGTATACCGACATCGCGCGCGATGGCATGCAGACGGGCATCGATGTGGCGGCGTATCGTCATGTGGCCGAGGTCGCGGGCTTTCCCGTCGTGGCGTCGGGCGGTATCTCGACGCTCGACGACATCCGCGCACTGGCAGCGGTGGGCGAGGCCGCGATTGAAGGCGCCATTACCGGTCGCGCGCTCTACGAGGGCAACTTTACGCTGGTTCAGGCGCTGGCCGCCGCCCGAGGGGAGGAATAGCCCATGCTTACCAAACGCGTGATTCCCTGTCTGGATGTTAAGGACGGTCGTGTGGTCAAGGGCGTCAACTTCGTGAGCCTGCGCGATGCGGGCGATCCGGTGGAGCTGGCCCGCGCCTACGACCGCGAGGGTGCGGACGAGGTCGTCTTTCTGGATATTACCGCGACGAGCGACAACCGAGCGACGACCATCGAGATGGCGGCGCATGCGGCCGAGGAGCTGGCCATTCCCTATACCGTGGGCGGCGGCTTTCGCGACCTGGCGGGCATGCGCACCATGGTTGCCGCCGGTGCCGACAAGGTGTCGCTCAACTCTGCCGCCGTGCGCGACCCGTCGTTGATCAGCCAGGCCGCCGCGGCGTTTGGCAGCCAGGCCGTGGTCGTGGCGATCGATGCCAAGCGCGTCGGTTTGCCCGGCGCATCCGGTGCCGACAAGTGGGAGGTTTTCACGGCGGGCGGTCGCAACGCCACGGGTATCGATGCGGTGGCGTGGGCCGAGGAGGCGGCTCGTCGCGGCGCTGGCGAGATCCTGCTGACCAGCATGGATCGCGACGGCACCAAGGCCGGCTTTGATTTGGCGCTCACCCGTGCCGTGGCGCGCGCGGTGCCGATTCCCGTCATCGCGAGCGGCGGCGTGGGCACGCTCGAGCATTTTGCCGAGGGCGTGATCGAGGGCGAAGCCGACGCCGTGCTGGCGGCCAGCGTCTTTCACTTTGGAACCTTCAGCATTCGCGAAGTCAAAGAGTATATGGCCTCACAGGGCATCCCTGTGAGATTGGACTTCTAATGCTGCGGCTTGTCCAGGTACCGCATCTTGCCGCTTAAACCGTCACTCGCGTACCAAAGTACGCGTCGCTCCTTTTTCGCAGCAACCTGCGGCACCTGGACAACCCTCGCCGACCGGCGATGTTTGAATTTGGGGAGAGAAATGGAAGAGATAGCCGATCCTTCAAAGCTTACGTACGACGCCAAAGGATTGATTCCTTGTGTGGTTCAGCAGTATGACACCGGCGAGGTGCTTATGGTTGCTTGGATGAACGAGGAGTCGGTGGGGCTGACGCTCAAGACCGGTACCACGTGGTTTTGGAGCCGCAGTCGCCAGGAGCTCTGGAACAAGGGCGCGACGAGCGGCAACATGCAGGAGGTCAAGGAGCTCTGGGCCGACTGCGATAGCGATACGCTGCTGGTCAAGGTCGACTCGCCGGGCCCGGCCTGCCATACCGGCAACCGTACCTGCTTCTTTAAGCGCGTGGAAGGGGGAGTGCGATGAAAGTCGTGACGCCGTTCGAGGTCGCCGACTGCAACACCGAGCTCCTCCGCGCGGGCGTGCCATGCCGCGTGCACCTGACTGATGCCTGCGGGGCGCAGTCGCTTTGGCTCGAGGCCGAGAAGGAAAGGCTCGATGAGGCCCATGCCGTCATCGTCGAGTTCTTTGAGAAAAAGGGCGCAAAGCCTCGGTTCGATGAGACCGGTACCTACTTTACGCTGCAGTAACGAGAGGAAATAACCATGGGAGTCAGAACAGCTAACGTGCAGCCGGGAAATATCGGCGAGACGCTGACGGGACTGGCCGAGGTGATTCACGGTCGTCGCGATGCGTCGCCGCAGGAGAGCTATACCGCTCGCCTGCTGATCGACGTCGAGGATGAGCTGCTCAAGAAGCTTGCCGAGGAGGCGAGCGAGGTCATCATGGCCTGCAAGGACAACGACCACGACCACATCCGCTACGAAGCCGGCGATCTGGTCTACCACCTGCTCGTGACGCTCGAACGCTACGGCATCACCCTCGACGAACTGGCCGGCGAACTCAACGCTCGCCGCCACTAGTCAAGCTTTTGGTGCAAGGGGGACAGTAGTCATTGGGGACGTTCTTAAACGACTAGTCGTTTGGGGCAGTCTTTGCCGGCGCTGCCAAATAACATGCCCAATTACTACGATGAAACTGGATCTGCTGACCACACGTCGGTTTTGAACAAATCGTCAACGCTTCTACCTGCGGTTTTATTTTCCGCATTAAGCCGATGGTCGGAGGTTTGCGGTTCATCGTAGTAAACGGGCGTTCTTTTTGGCGGGCGGTGTTGCACGGGCGTCGGTGGTGAGCGAAACGACCTGTTTTCCTCCGTCCCCAACGGATCAAATAGAAGTTGCGGTGGAATAGTTCTTGTTTGACGGTCCTAGGGCTATAAACAGGAACTATTTCACCGCAACTTATGAAGGGATGGCTAGGCGAGGGACGTGGACTCCCATTCTCCGGTGAGGTGGGGGATGTCGAAGGTTCGATAGCCGCAGTCGTAGGCGTGGCCCTGGGCCTCGCGGATGTTCCAGCAGATATCGCAGGCGCGGTGCGCGTCCGAGCCAAAGGTGATCGGCACTTCGGCATGGGCAAAGCAGCGCAAAAGGCCAGTCGCGGGGTAGTAGTCGTCAAGCCCCTTGCGCGGCGCGGCAGTCGAGACCTCAACGCGCCGACTCGTGTCGTGTGCGCATTCTGCCATCTGCCCCCAGAACGGCGCGGGGTCAAAATCGGGTGCAAAGCCTTCCTTCGAAAAGCGCATGACCAGGTCGGGATGAGCCATCACATCAAAGTTAAGCGAGCTTTCGCAGGCGCGACACCAGTCGTCGACGTAGCGCTCCCACACGCCGCGCACGCCCAGGTTTTCCCAAACGTGCAGGTTGGTGTCATCGTCGATCCAACCGCAGCTCGAATCGGGCGTGTCGGGACGAGCGACGTTTTCCGTTCCTGCCGTACCCGCGGCACCGGCCATGATATCGCCGGGGTCGCCAATCCAGTGCACGCTGCCCAAGCGCACCACGGCGCCCTGGGACCAGCGCTCTACCAAGGGCTCGCAACCTTCGTACCAATCGCATTCAAAACCGTAGATAAAGGTGAGCTCCGGCGCAATCTGCGCGGCGAGCTTGCGGGCGTCCTCAAAAGCCAGACGATGTGCCGGCAGGTCGCTCTCGACAACCTGCACCTCGCAGTTGGCATCCATGCTGGCAGGCAGGGTAAGGTGATCGGTCGAGACCATGACGCGGCAGCCGGCCGTAGCGGCGGCGCGAACGTTGTCCTCAAACGAGGCATGGCCGTCCGAAAACGAAGTATGGGTGTGGCAATCGACCAGCGGGCAAGCAGACATGGCGGCTCCTTTGCGTCAAGCGAATCCGCTCCATTGTAGCGGCGCGGCCCTCGATGCGACGAGCGCGCTGGGGTGTCGGTTTCTTGCGGACAAGGAAAATCGCGCTCATCGCGCTCCGCCACATCCACGCCGCCCGCGATGTGTTAGCGTTTGGATGAACAAAACGAGCCCACGCGGAAAGGAGCCGGACCGTATGCCATGCGATAGCAAATCCCCGCTGTCCCGCGAGACCGATGCGCCCGAGACCATCGTCAAGCTGGAATGCGATATCGACGACGCGTCGCCCGAGGTGCTTGCCTACGCCGCCGACCGCCTGCGCGAGGCCGGCGCGCGCGAGGCGCACTGGCTGCCCCTCTATTGCAAGAAGGGCCGTCCCGGCTGGCAGTTGCAGGTAATCTGTACCCACGAGGATATCGAGCGCCTGCAGACGATTATCTTTTTGGAAACCACGACCAATGCCATCCGCCGCCAGGTCATGGAGCGCGTTTGCCTGCCACGCCGCTTTGAGCGCGTAACGACGCCATGGGGCGAGGTGTCCGTCAAGGTGGCCACCCTGCCCGACGGCAGCGAGCGCGCGGCTCCCGAGTACGAGGATTGCGCCCGTCTTGCCCGTGAGCACAACGTGCCGCTCCAACGCGTGATGCAGGCGGCTCAGAGCGCGGCGCTGCGATTTGAATAGCGCGGCCGGCGACATCCCGCGCCCAGTCATATCCACCCCACCCGAAAGGACCACCATGAAATACCTCATCGCTTCCGACATCCACGGCTCGGCATATTGGACCGAGCGCCTGGCCGCCGCCATCGAATCCGAGCAGCCCGACCGCATCGTGCTGCTGGGCGACCTGCTCTACCACGGCCCGCGCAACGACCTGCCGCGCGACTACGCCCCCAAGCGTGTGATTCCGCTGCTCAACGCCCTGGCCGACCGCATCATCGCGGTGCGCGGCAACTGTGACGCCGAGGTCGACCAGATGGTGCTCGACTTTCCCGTCATGGCGGACTACGCCACGCTGTTCGACGAGACCGGCCGCGAGCTGTTCCTGACGCATGGCCACGTCTTTGGCGCCGGCATGCACAACAGCATCGACCACGCGCCCGCGCTGCCCGAGGGGTCCGCGCTCGTCTACGGCCACACACACATCAAGGTTAACGAGGAAAGCGCCGCGCACCCGGGCCTGTGGCTCTTCAACCCCGGCAGCGTGAGCATCCCCAAGGATGGCACGCACAGCTACGGCATCTACGAGGGCGGTGCGTTCCGCCACGTGATCATGGAGGAGGACTAACCATGGCGCAGCACATGGCTCAGCAAAATGCCGGGGGCTCGCGCGATCTGTCCACGCTGGTCGACGCGTCGGCCGAGCTGCAGCATCTGGTGCAGACCATTTGGCGTCTGCGTCAGCCCGATGGCTGCCCGTGGGACCGCGAGCAGACGCACCGCAGCATTGGCAAAAACATGATCGAGGAGGCCTACGAGGCGCTCGACTGCATCGAGGCCGATGATGCCACGCATCTGCGCGAGGAGCTCGGCGACGTGCTCATGCAGGTAGTACTGCATGCGCAGATTGCGGCGGACGCCGGTGAGTTTACGCTGGCCGATGTGGCACGCGATATCGACGCCAAACTCATCCGCCGCCACCCACACGTGTTTGGCGATGCGGATGCCGATAGCTCCGACGAGGTGCTCAAGATTTGGGACGAGGTCAAGCTTGCCGAGAAGGCTGCCAAGGACAAGGCCGTGGCGGCGGGCGAGGCTGCGCCCGAGGGCCTGCTCGACGGCGTGCCCACACATCTACCGGCGCTGATGCAGGCCCAGAAGGTGTCGCGCAAGGCGGCTGCCGTGGGCTTTGAGTGGGAGACGGTCCAGGACGTGTGGGACGAGGTTGCCGAGGAGCGTGCCGAGTTTGAGGCCGAGGAGCCCGGCTCGCCCGAGCGCGAGATGGAGTTTGGCGACCTGCTCTTTGCCTTGGTCAACGTTGCGCGCAAGGAGGGCATCGACGCCGAGAGCGCTCTGCGCGCCAGCACGGCAAAGTTCCGTCGTCGCTGGGCTGCGATGGAGGCCGCCGTGCACGAGGCGGGCGATGACCTCGCCGCCTGCTCAACCGCTCAACTCAACGACCTGTGGGACCAAGCAAAGGCAAGCGAGTGAGGTCTGCGTCTCTCACGGCATCCATTCGTAGAGAGGTCTCTACAAGCAAAAAGCCATATACAACGGAAGATGTGCCAGCTGCGCTTCGGCATCCCACTCGAGTTGTTTAGGGTGCAACACGTAGGCCGTCCCAATCTTCTTGTTAAAGCGCGCGCGGAATCGGTCGAGGGAGATGGTTCCGTATCTGCGTGGCGACTTAACTTCGATGGGGCTGATGCGCGGCTTTCCGGCGGCATTGACATAGGGTCGGGTAACGAGGAAGTCGATTTCCATGCGCTCCTCCCCCTCCTTCTTTCCGCTTTGGGAATAAAAGAAGAGCCTGTGTCCATTGGCCTTTAGAGATTGGGCAACGTAGTTTTCGGTAAGCATTCCTTCGTTCAATCCGATGTCGCCGCGAAGCACGGCCCTGTAAACGTCTTCATCGGTATCGTTGTTGTCAGAGAAGGCAAGCGTTACAAGCAGGCCGGTGTCTGCCATGTAGCACTTGAGGGCCGTTTGCTCCATGCTGAGTGAAAGGCCCACGCTCGGTTCGCTTGCGGCATAGCAGATATTGGCAATTCGCGCGTCTGCCAGCCAAAAGAAGGCTTCTTCGTAGGTGCGCATGCGTGCGTTTTTATCAAGTGAGGAAAGCTTGAATCGTTTTTCGTGCCTAGAGAGCTGACCCGGGATGCCATCGAGTACGGAGACGACTTTGAATTCGTAACCGGTTGCAAAACGAGAGATATCGTTGCGATAGAGCTGGACGATTCGGCGCTTCGAAGCGTCGACGGGCGCAAAAGCGCGCTGTTCAACATAGATGGATACCGGCTCAGGCATGCCGCCTACGAGCATGTATTCGCGCATAAGGGAGAGCGCTCTGCGATGTAGGGCATCGGGGAGCGGCTTCATCTTGTTAAAACTCATGCGAATGAGATCGGCCAGCCCCTTTTCGTCCATGCCCCAAAGAAACTCCTCAAAGTCGAGGGGCTCAAGTTCCAGAGACTCTTCCTCGGATGGGATGACGATATCTTTAATGTTCTGCTTGATGCTGAGTAGGGATCCAGTTTCGATGTAGTCGTAACGTCCGTCTGCAACGAGATACTTGATGAGTCCGCGTGCTTGCGGGTACATCTGGACCTCGTCAAAGACGATAAGCGTCTCGTGTTCATAGAGTTTGACGTTATAGAAAACCGAGAGATAGAGGAAGAGCGAGTCGAAGTCAGTGCGATAGTCCTCAAAATATTGCTTAACTTCGGCAGGTGCTTGAAAGAAATCAATGACAAGGCAGGATTTGTATTCGGTTTCTCCAAACGTGCGGGCAAGCGTGCTCTTGCCGACGCGGCGGGCTCCTTCAATAAGAAGTGCTGTTTTACCAGCGCTTTCATGCTTCCATTTTAGTAGTTTGTCATAGGCTTTTCGTTTAAGCATGGCTACCTCGTACACGATATCCAGAACTTTTATAACCTGATTATGCACGATATCCAGAACTTCAGACCCTTAGAATTGCACGATATCCAGAACTTTGCACGATGTAAAAGCACATTATTGGCTCTTTCATTCGCAAGCCAGGTAAAGACGGTATGCCGATAGAAGAATTTAATGGGGGGGGGTCGACCTCTAGAGATGAATGCTCGGTGCAAAAACGAGCGCCCCAAAGAATGATTTCTCCAATTCATATGTATCCCTTGGCTAACTTAGGGCATAATGCAAAAAGTGCGACAAGGCTAACTTGCAAACCAAAGCGCCACATTGGCGCAATGCCGCGTCGCCAAGCATTCAACCCGTTTCCAAGTGAGAGGGAGACAACATGAGTGACATTTTGGACGTCTATGGTCGTGAGGTGCTCGACAGCCGCGGCAACCCCACCGTCGAGGTCGAGGTCGTGCTCGAGGACGGCAGCTTCGGTCGCGCGATGGTGCCTTCGGGCGCTTCGACCGGCGCCTTTGAGGCATGTGAACTGCGCGACGGCGACAAGGGTCGCTACCTGGGCAAGGGCGTTTCGCAGGCCGTCGAGCACGTCAACAACGAGTGCGCCAACGCCGTCGTGGGCCTCGATGCCTTCGATCAGCGTGCCATTGACGCCGCACTGATTGCCGCCGACGGTACGCCCAACAAAACCAAGCTCGGTGCCAACGCCATTCTGGGCGTATCGCTGGCCGTTGCCCGCGCTGCGGCAGAGTCGGCGGGCCTGTCACTGTACCAGTACCTGGGCGGCGTTAACGCCCATCTGCTGCCAACGCCCATGATGAACATCCTCAACGGTGGCGTGCATGCCGACAACAACGTTGACTTCCAGGAGTTCATGATCATGCCGGTGGGCGCCCCGAGCTTTGCCGAGGGCCTGCGCTGGTGCGCCGAGGTCTACCACACCCTCAAGGGCGTGCTGCACGAGGCCGGCCTGGGCGGCGGCGTGGGCGACGAGGGCGGCTTTGCCCCCAACCTTAAGACCAATGCCGAGCCGTTCGAGTACATCACCAAGGCCGTCGAG
>DBFBFY010000158.1:0-7682 GCA_048201615.1 Collinsella sp. | reverse complement strand
GACTCGAGCTCGGTCACGCCGTCCACCTCGGGCGCGGTCACCGTACCGTCGGTCGGAGCCTGAACATCAAAGTCGATGCAATCGAGGCTCTGCTCAACGTGCAGCGGGCGCAGCTTGCCGTCGGTGCCGGGGCGGTCGTAGTCGTACAGACGATACGTCACGTCGCTCGACTGCTGCGTTTCCAAAATGAGCGTGCCGGTCTTGATGGCATGCACGGTACCGGAGTCAATCTGGAAAAAGTCGCCCTTGTGGATCGGCAGCACGTTGAGCATGTCGTCCCAACGGCCTTCCTCGATCATCTGTGCGGCCTCCGCGCGGTCCTTGGCACGCTGGCCGACGATGATCGTGGCGTCGGGTTCGCAGTCCAGCACATACCAGCACTCGGTTTTGCCCAGGCTGCCGTTCTCGTGCTTGGCAGCGTACTCGTCGTTGGGGTGAATCTGGATCGAAAGGTCGTCCTTGGCGTCCAGAATTTTAATGAGCAGCGGGAACTCCTTGCCCCCGCAGTTGCCAAAGAGCTCGCGGTGCTCGGCCCACAGCCACGATAGCGTGTGACCGGCATACGGGCCCTCCGCAATCTGGCAGTCACCGTTGGGATGGGCCGAGATGGCCCAGCACTCACCGATGGGACCTTCGGGAATGTCGTAACCAAATATGGTTTCGAGCTGGCGGCCACCCCAGATCTTCTCGTGGAAGATCGGCGTCAGTTTAATCAAATCGGACATATTTATACCCCCATTATGTTGCGCGGGCGCCGCGTAAAGCTGCTCAAAACGAGCACCCGCATGACTACAAAAACCTACGCTAACGTTACATTGTGCAACTCAAAGCGGTCGCCAACGTTGCGCGAGGTCGAATACTCAAAGGCGGCGCCGCTGTCCAAAAAGCCAATCTGGGTGAGCTCGAGCAGGGGAGAGCCAGGTTTGGTGTCCAGACGCTCGGCTTCTTCCTCGGTTGCTGCCACGGCTCGAATGGTACGGTGAAAGCTCGAAATCTTCAGGCCACATTGCTCTCGGATGAAGCGGTAGAGCGATCCGTACAGGTCCTTCTTTTTCAGCCCCGGAATCAGCTCGAGGGGCATGTAGGTGTACTCGATAACGATGGGCTTCTCATCGGCCTGACGCACGCGCACGACGTGATAGGCAAAGTCATCCTCGGGAATTCCCAGCTGGGCTGCGATGTCCGCCGGTGGATTAACGATCGAGAAATCGTAGACCACCGAGGTCACCTTCTCCCCGCGGTGCTCATACGAAAAACCTTGGGCACGGTCGTTTTTGCCCTGGAAAAACGCCTGGCCGGGAAGTCCCGCCGTGTCCTTAACGTAGGTACCCGATCCGCGCCGGCTGGTAATAAGGCCTTCCTCGGTGATTTGTTCAATAGCTCGTTTGACGGTGATTTTGGAAACGCTATAGAGCTCGCAGAACTCAACGACGGTGGGAAGCTTGTCGCCCGGTTTAAGAGCGCCATCCTCAATACTTCGACGAATATCTGCAGCTATCGCCTCGTATTTGGGAATCATGGAACCTCCTTTCCGACATATATGAAAACAAAAGTAAGTATAACCCTCAACAGGGCACCCATATTACTTTTATCTAAGAAGTTCGAGAAAGAAAAAAGAAAGAGACGCTTTACTTTTAAAATTAGAGCGCTATAGTTTAAGCAACAAACGGAATCCTGCCGCAGAACAGGATTGACTGTTTGGGGACGGTTTTGTTTTGGCAGGTTGGATATCGGTATGACCGGTGCGCGCCCGCGCCGGATAACCTGTCAAAGCAAACCCGTCTCCAACCGGAAGCTCTAGAACACGAAAGCGAGGACTTTGATGGCACAGTATCAGCTGCCCAACGACTTCTTCTTTGGCGCTGCTATGTCCGGCCCGCAGACTGAGGGTCAGTGGAACCAAGGCGGCAAGCTCGAGAACCTGTGGGACACCTGGTCCATCCAGGATCTGGGTTCGTTCTACAACTGCGTTGGCTCTTATGCCGGCAATGACTTTATGGCCAAGTACCAGGAGGACTTTCGCATTTTGAAGGACTTGGGCCTGGATACCTATCGCACTTCCATTCAGTGGAGCCGTCTGCTCGATGCCGACGGCAACCTTAATGAGGAGGGCGCTGCGTGGTATCACGAGCTGTTCCGCGCCTCTCGCGAGGCTGGTCTGGAGCCGTTCGTCAACCTGTACCACTTTGACATGCCCACCTACCTCTTTAACCGTGGCGGCTGGGAGAGCCGTGAGGTTGTCGAGGCTTACGCGCATTACGCCGACGTCGCCTTCCACGAGTTTGGCCAGGAGATTAAGTACTGGTTCACCTTTAACGAGCCCATCGTCGAGCCCGAGCAGCGCTATCAGGAGGGTGTGTGGTTCCCGCAACTCCACGACTTCAACCGCGCTCGCACCGTGCAGTATCACATCTCGCTGGCACATGCGCTGGCCGTGGCCAACTATCGTAAGGCCTATGACGAGGGCGTTATTCGCGCCGATGCCAAGATCGGCATGATCAACTGCTTTACTCCGGTCTACACCAAGGAGAACCCCAGCGAGGCAGACCTCGAGGCCGTGCGTATGACCAGCGGCATCAACAATCGCTGGTGGCTCGACCTTATTACCAAGGGCGAGCTTCCTGCCGACGTGCTCGACAGCCTGGCCGAGGGCGGCGTTAAGCTCCCGTTCCGTGCCGGCGACCAAGAGATTCTCAAGCAGGGTGTTGTCGACTGGCTCGGCTGCAACTACTACCACCCCACGCGCGTTCAGGCACCGGCGAGCAAGGTCGACCAGTACGGCCTGCCGCATTTTGCCGACGAGTACGTATGGCCCGACGCCGTTATGAACGAGAGCCGCGGCTGGGAGATCTACCCGCAGGGCCTCTACGACTTTGGCATGGACTGCGCTAAGAACTACCCCGATCTTGAGTGGTTCGTTTCCGAGAACGGTATCGGCATCATGGACGAATACAAGAACCGCGATGCCGAAGGAACCATCCAGGATGACTACCGAGTCGACTTTGTGCGCCAACACCTGGAGTGGGTTGCCAAGGCAATCTCCGAGGGCGCCAAATGCCGGGGCTATCACTACTGGGCCGTCATCGATAACTGGTCTTGGGCCAATGCCTTTAAGAATCGCTATGGCTTTGTCGAGGTCGATCTCATGGACGGCTACAAGCGCCGCCTTAAGAAGTCGGCAGCCTGGCTCAAACAGGTCGCCACGACCCACGTGGTTGATTAGCGACCGGGCGAACGCCCAGACCGCGCGCCGCCGCGCGCAACACATGGCACATCTGGTGGCAGAGGGCGACAGACCACCGTGCGCATAGGAAAAGGCCGGATTTGAAAGTTAGGAGCAATCATGGCCAGTGACAACGGAAAGAGCTTCCTCGACAAGTTTGCCGAGGTCTCTGCGAAGGTGGGAAACCAGGTTCACCTGCGTTCCCTGCGTGACGCCTTCGCGACCATCACGCCGCTCTATATCCTTGCGGGTATCGCGGTTCTTATTAACAACGTCGTGTTCCCTCTGTTCCCGCTCGATGCGGCGGGCCTTGCCAACCTTCAGACGTGGGGCTCGGCAATTACGCTGGGCACCCTCAATGTCTCTGCCATTATCTTGGCCGGATTGATTGGCTACAGCCTCGCCAAGAACAAGCGTTTCGATAACCCGCTCGCTTGCGTGGTCGTCGCCATCTCTGCCTTCGTCATCATGATGCCGCAGCAGATCACCGCCTCGCTTGCCGCCACGAGCCCGCTGCTCACCGACAAGATCACCTCCGCCGAGGTCACGGGCGCCCTTTCGACTGCCAACACCGGCACCAACGGTCTGTTCTCGGCCATTATCATCGCTCTGCTCTCCGTCTCGCTCTTCATCAAGATTTCTGGCGTCGAGAAGCTCAAGGTTAAGCTGGGCGAGGGCGTGCCTCCCGCGGTCTCCAACTCCTTCAACGTCATGATCCCGATGCTGCTCAACCTCGCAATCTTCGCTCTTGCCGCAGCCCTGCTCGCCGTGTGCGCCGGCACCGATCTGTGCGCCATCATCTCCACGTGCATCTCCAACCCGCTCAAGAACATCATGAACGCCGGTCCGTGGGCTGTTATCCTCATCTACACCCTTGCCAACCTGCTGTTCTGCGTCGGTATTCACCAGTCCACCATCTCTGGCGCTACCGTCGAGCCGATCCTGACCATGCTCATTGTCGACAACATGGCTACCTTCGCCGCCGGTGGCACCATCCAGCCCGATCACTACATGAACATGCAGATCGTTAACAGCTTTGCCCTCATCGGCGGCTCGGGCTGCACCCTCATGCTTCTGCTCGACACGCTCCTGTTCTCCAAGAACAAGGCTTCCGAGACCGTTTCCAAGATGGCTATCCTGCCTGGTCTGTTCAACATCAACGAGCCGGTTATCTACGGCTACCCCATCGTGTACAACCTGCCGCTCATGATCCCGTTTGTCCTTCTTCCCGACCTGTTCATCGGCATCACCTATGGCCTTACCTGCGCAGGCATCATCAGCCCCTGCATCGCCCAGGTGCCCTGGACCATGCCTCCCGTCATCAATGCCCTGCTCGCTACGGGCTTTGACTGGCGCGCCGGCGTGTGGCAGGCTCTCGAGATTGTCATTGGCATGGCCGTCTACCTGCCCTTTATGAAGATTTCCGAGAAGGCAATCGCCAAGCAGGAGGCTCTCGCCGAGTAGAACGCCTAACGTTCGTCCCTTTCACCTTTGCGGGCGCCGGTACGCGGTGCCGGTGCCCGCGGCTCTCTCCCTTGTGTAAAGATGCAGAGGGGTGGGCACAATAGCCGCAAGGAATACAACCAGTTGTCGTCTGCGCGCCGCGCAGTTATAAGGAGGAAACCATGAAGAAGATCATGCTCTGCTGCAATGCCGGTATGTCCACGAGCCTGCTGGTCCAGAAGATGCAGGCCGAGGTTGCAAACCGTGGTCTGGATATTGAGATCGAGGCTCGTCCCATGAACGAGGCCCACGATCACCTGGACGAGTGCGACATGTTGCTGCTTGGCCCGCAGATCGGCTACACCAAGGGTGACTTTGAGAAGGAGGCCGCTGGCCGCTTCCCGGTCGAGGTCATCAACATGGTCGACTACGGCCGCATGAACGCTGCCGGCATTATCGACCACTGCGTCAGCGTGATGGGATAGGTGCTCCGCATGGAGGATATGAACGAACTGCAGATGACCTGCTTTGAGATCATCAGCTACGTCGGTACCGCCAAGAGCATGTACATCAATGCCGTGCAAAAGGCCAAGGAGGGCGATTTTGACGCCGCCGAGGAGCTTATCAAGCAGGGCGACGAGGCCTATAACGGTGGCCACGATGTTCACATGGGGCTTCTGAAGAAGGAGGCCAACGGCGAGCGTAACGGCGAGGCCCCGTTGATTCTGCTGCATGCCGAAGACCAGATGGCCGGTACCGAGACCATGCGCGTCATGGCGACGGAGCTCATCGAAATCCACAAGCAGCTGCAGGCACTTAAGGCCTAGTCGGCGTTATCGCCGCGAAGGACCGTGCGGTCCAACAGACAACATAGTCCCTTTGACGGGCGCCGGGAGTCTCCGCCTCCCGGCGCCTTTATTTTTGGGGATGGTCTTGCGCGGCCTGTTGAGCAGCCATTTGCGTTTCCCCAGATAAAACCTGCCAAAACAAACCTGTCCCTTTTTGGTAGGTTTTTGCCTTGGGAGCGGTACCATACAGGCAATGTTTAAACGAGAAAGGTGGGCTCCCATGGAACCTAAGCAGTACTACATCGGCATTGACGTCGGCGGCACTTCGGTTAAGGAGGGCCTGTTCGACGAGGACGGAAACCTGCTGGCCAAGGCCAGCGTGCCCACGCCTCCCATCGTTGACGCTGCGGGCTTTGCCGCGGTGACCGAGGCTATCGACCAGGTGGTCGCCAAGGCGCAGATTCCGCGCGCCTTTGTGGCGGGCATTGGCCTGGCCGTTCCGTGCCCCATCCCGGCATCGGGCGATGCCAAGGTCAAGGCCAACATTGCCATTAACCTGCCCGAGCTGAGGATCGCCATTCAAAAGCACTGCCCCGACGCGGTCGTTAAGTACGAGAACGATGCCAACGCCGCTGCCATGGGCGAGGCCTGGCTCGGTTCTGCCAAGGGCGTGCAGAACGTGGTGATGGTCACCATCGGTACCGGCGTGGGCGGCGGCGTTATCGTTAACGGCGATGTGGTATCGGGCGTTGTGGGCGCCGGCGGCGAGATTGGCCACATGTGCCTGAACCCGGCCGAGGAGCGTACCTGCGGCTGCGGTGGCCATGGCCACCTGGAGCAGTATTCCAGTGCCACCGGCGTGGTGAGCAACTACCTTGCCGAGTGCAAGAAGGCGGGCGTCGAGCCCATCGAGCTCACCGGCCCCTCAGATTCCAAGGACGTGTTCCAGGCCTGCCGCGAGGGTGACAAGCTCGCACTGGCAGCTGCCGATACCATGGCCGACTACCTCGGCCGCGCCCTGGCGCTTATTGCCAACGTGGTCGACCCCGAGATGTTCCTGATCGGCGGCGGTGCGTCTGCCTCGGCCGATGTCTACCTCGACGCGGTTCGCGAGCACTTCCAGCGCTACGCGCTTTCCGCCTCGCGCGAGACGCCCATTAAGGTCGCTTCGCTCGGCAACGACGCCGGCATCATCGGCGCCGCCTACGTAGCCCTGCGCGCCGCCGGTAAATAGCTGGTGCAAGGGGGTCAGGTTGCTTTGCACCAACATGGTGTAAAAGGGACAGCCTTGGCCTCCGTGCCTGCCCCAAAATATGCCGCGGCCCTTCCGTCTGCGAAGGCTCGGCGCCAGCGTGCTACCATAGCTACGTCTAAGTACACATATCAAGTGGAGGAAACCCATGGCAAACGTTCTTGTCTTTGGTCACCAGAACCCCGATAACGACGCCATCATGAGCGCCGTCGTCCTGTCCCAGCTGCTCAACCAGGTTGAGTATGCCGGCAACACCTACGAGGCCTGCGCCCTTGGTCAGCTTCCGGCAGAGTCCGCCAAGCTGCTCGCCGACGCCGGTATCGCCGAGCCTCGCGTGATCGAGTCCGTCGAGGCCGGTCAGCTCGTCGTCCTCACCGACCACAACGAGTCCGCCCAGTCCGTCGCCGGTCTTAAGGACGCCACGGTCTTTGGCGTCGTCGATCATCACCGCATCGGCGACTTCGAGACCGCCGGCCCGCTGCACTACATCTGCCTGCCCTGGGGCTCCAGCTGCACCATCGTCACCAAGCTCGCCGGTGTGCTCGGCGTTGAGCTTTCCGACGTCCAGGCCAAGCTGCTGCTCTCGGCCATGATGACCGATACGCTCATGCTCAAGAGCCCCACCACCACCGATGTCGACCGCGCCGTCGCCGCCAAGCTCGGCGAGCAGGTGGGTGTCGACCCGGTCAAGTTTGGCATGGAGGTCTTCCTCACCCGTCCGTCCGGCTCCTTCACCGCAGCCGAGATGGTCGGCAACGACATCAAGATGTTCGAGCCCGCCGGCAAGAAGCTGCTCATCGGCCAGTATGAGACCGTCGACAAGAGTCGTGCGCTCGGCATGATCGACGAGATTCGCGAGGCCATGCGTGCCTACGCCGCCGAGAAGGGTGCTGACGGCATTGTCCTGTGCATCACCGACATCATGGAGGAGGGCTCGCAGGTCCTGCTCGAGGGCGAGACCGAGGCTGCTCAGAAG
>DBFBFY010000157.1:0-8979 GCA_048201615.1 Collinsella sp. | reverse complement strand
CCTGATGATTCCCTCGGGCAACGACGCCGCCATCGTGCTCGCCGAATATGTGGGCAAGAAGATCGACCCTAAGACCAAAGACGCCGAGGCCACATTTGTGAAGGCCATGAACGAGCGCGCTAAGAAGCTCGGCTGCACCGGCACGGTCTTTGAGAACCCACACGGTCTGGACTTTGATGAGTGGGCTGGCGATATGCACTCAACCGCACACGACGTAGCGCTGATGATGCAGGAGGCCATGAAAAACGACACGATCCGCGAGGTCGTAGCGAGCGAGGATTCCTGGATCGAGGTCACGGGCGCCGACGGCGCCGACCATTCGCATTCCATGGACACGCATAACTATTTGCTGGGCCAAGATGGCAACATCGGCGGCAAGACCGGCACCACCGACGACGCGGGCTATTGCTTTACGAGCGCCTACAACCGCGACGGCGACGAGATCTACACCGTCGTTTTGAACTCCACCACCACCGACCAGCGCTTTACCGATACCGCAACCCTTGCCAATTGGTACTACGGCCACAAGGTCACGGTCGCGATCGCCAACACGCAGGAAAAGACCGCCAACGGCAACCCGCTTATGGCGCGCATTGGCCAAACCGACTGGACGGATAAGACAATCGACGCCACACTCGCCGATCCTACGGCGCAAGCGACCGTGTTTTCCCTTGCCGGCGAGGTGACCGAAAAGGTTAGCTACGACGATCTTTCGGGCACGGTGCATGTGGGCGACAAGGTGGGCAGCGTTACTCTCAAGCAGGACGGCACCAAAATCGCCGTTATGGACCTGGTTGCCGACGAGGAAGGTGCAGGGCCGAATCCCATTGAATGGCTGCTCGTGAAGCTCGATCGCTTGGGCCGCCGCATCGACAACCGCCCGCTCACAGCCGAGAGCGAGACCGTAGCCAAGGCACCCGAGGTGTAAGGTCGAAGAACAATACACTCGCTGAAAGGAGGCGTCCAACGGGGCGCCTCATTTTTTGAGGGTTCGAATCCCCAGTTAACATTCTCCTAATCAAAAAAGGGCCCTGAATGGGACCCTTCTTTCAATTCATACTGGCGGAGAGCTGGGGATGTCCGGGCATGCTACGCATGCCCTCCGGCTTCAAAGCCTGGCGGCTTTTCGCCCACGGGCTACAAACGCTTTCGCGTTTGCTTAACGCCCGTGCCCTCTCGGGTTCGAATCCCCAGCGCCCTTTCTCGATAATAAAAAAGGGCCCCCGATGGGACCCTTCTTTAAAGTTAAACTGGCGGAGAGCTGGGGATTCGAACCCCAGATGCCCTTTTGGGGCATACTCGCTTAGCAGGCGAGCACCTTCGGCCTCTCGGTCAGCTCTCCGTAACAGCCGTTCTATAGTAACCAAACAGTCGAGGATGGGCAAGAGGGAATTTGGAGCGATTCCATTTTTACCTTTCCCGCACCGCCTCCAACAAATAGTCGCGCATATACGGAATTGCAAACGAAACACAGCCATAGCCCGCAGGCTCAATCAACCCCGCATCGATGAGACGTTTACGATACGAGCCGACCTTGTTCGCCGGCAACCCCATCTTCTTGGCGATATCACCGTTGGCAATCTCATCACCCTCGCATTGAGCCATTGCCGCGAGATACTGAAACTGTCGCTCTGAAACCCTGCGCAGCGCCGGGGCAATCACCATAGCATTAAAGCTATCAAGAGCCGCTTGGATACCTTTACGCGCGGACCCTTCGTTCACGCTCTCCGCCCCGCTGCGCGCAGCAACCTGCCAAGCGTAATATCCGACCAACTGGACCATAAAGGGATAGCCTGCTGAAGCCTTTGTTAATAGCTCAGCGGCGTCTTCATCGAGCTCCTTGCCCGCTCGTCTCATTGTATCCTCAAGCGATCCACCGACTTCAAAATCGGAGAGACGAGTGAGTTCGATATGTTTTGCCCGCTGAAGGAAGGTAAGGGTATCATCAACCACCACGCCATCCACCGATGTTGGCAAGCCGGCGAATGCAAAAGCGACATTCGCCCCTTGGCGAATCAAAAGCTGCATCTCATTGCCCAGCTCGCGCATTTCCTCAGTTGAGGCATCCTGAATCTCGTCGAGCGTAATGAGCAGACCTCCGCGCTTCGCGGCATCGTACATTGCCTCGCCCAGATGAGATGCCGACTTCGATACCTCAACGGAGCCAAGGCTGACTCCTAGAATTGATGGGGAAATCGACATTGACTCAAGACGAACATTTCGCTGTAGAGCCTCGAGGATTCTACTGCAAAAACCGGCATTCGAGGCGACGTCAACAACCTCGAATCCTTTTTTTCGCGCAAGATCACCCAATGCATTGAGAAGCACCGTTTTACCTGTGCCTCGGACGCCCGAGATGCGCATGAGTCGATCGGGAGCACCAGGACCATTCTCAAGGGCCTCGGCAAAATCATCCAAAACAGCGTCACGTCCGATAAGCTCAGGCGGATTCATGCCCGCCGTTGGCTTAAAGGGATTAATGGCTTTCGACATTCGACCCTCCTCTGCTAGTTTTAACAACTTTAACAAAGTTTAGCAACTTTAGCAGAGTTTAACAGGTTTAGCAGACCTAGCCGCTTTTGACCTTACCGGTCCTGCTGGAGCCACCCACTTGAGCAAATACAAATGGCTCCATTCAATTTGTCGGCAACCTGCTCGATACAGTAATTCGTACTTTAATTCGCTACGACTTAATTCGTTATACCTTATCTATACGCAAATGTTCCCGGTACGCCGGCAGCAGTAGCCCCTTCGTTTTGTCGGCATGGTGAGCAAATGGGATGACAAGCGCGGTCCAGCCCTTCTATGCTGCCCCTACCCCAGCGAGCGGTTGAGGGAGCCGAGCTCATCGTTACCCATGGTGCGCCACATTTGATAGATGCAGCCGCGCGCCAAGAAAAAGAAGCCGTTGTCGACGAGTTGCACGGCGGCATCCGCGAGTTGATTGGTCACGGCGGGCACCGGCGGCAGCTCAAGACCTGCCTTGCGGATGGTCTCGACAGCCTCCTCAAACGTGGGCGGTTTGATGACGCCCATCTCGTTCATAAGGCCCTGCATTTCCTCCTGCGCACTGCCGCCCGACTCCTCGCCGCGCGGCACCAGGCGATAACATGCCAGCGCCAGCTCGAGCTGGTCGCAGTTCCAGTAGGCGAATGCCAGGCGATAGAACAGGTAACCGATCGAAGGCCGGTCGCTGGCAATGCGCAGGCCGTGACGCGCTACCTCGATAATCTCGTCATAACGCTCCAGGCGTGCTAGCACGTTAATCAGGGCAAAGTGAGACTGCATGGACGAGCGCGCCAAGTCGTAGAGACGGCGCACCTCGGGCAGCGCACGCTCAAAGTCCTCTTGTTCGGCGTAAAAGCTGCAAATCTCGTGCTGGGCAAAATACAGCGCATCGGGAGCGCGAAGGATACGCACGGAACGGTCCTCCTCCATCACCGGCAGCACCATGCGCACCAGCTGGTTGTCGCAGAACTGGGTCTGCACTGGGCCCGTCGCCAAAAGCTCAGCAACAGTACACTTGGCTTCCAGCTCCTCGACAAGGCGAGAAAAGCCCTCGAAAGCACCGGCTCGGTCAACTTTGGATTGCTCGCGCAGCTCGACGACACGGGCGACATACGGATCGTTGTCCTCCTCCATGACCTCAAGCTCGTCAGCCGTATCAGCGAGCAGCAGATCGCGAAGCGCAGGCGGCAATGGACGATGGTCATCGCGTGGTCGGGCGTGAACCTCTGCAGGCTCAATCATGTCCGGCGCATCTGCCTCATATGCCTCGAGCAAATGCTTGCAGGGCATGTCGTCCATATCCATGCTCTCAAGATCCTTGGCGACAGAAACGCAATCGGCCAGATAAGCCGCACGGCCAAAGGAGTACGTTTTAACAACGCGCTCGCCCTGCTCGCCGTCGGGAGCCGCAATCTGCACGTAGCAGCGCGTGATGCAAGCACCCGAAGCAAAGCAAGCCGCCGCGAGTGTAAGCGCAATACGCGCATCGTGCTCGGTGGCCCATGCTGCGCGCTTAGGCTCATCTACCTCGCGCCAGGCGTCATCTTGAGCATCGTATTCGCGCCGCGGCATAGCATCGACAACCGTGCGGCCAAATCGCACCAGCATGATGCCCTCGGCGACGTTCGCTCGATAGGTGTAATCGAGCCGCGTGACCACGTTGAGCGCTTCTACGATACGTGCAAAGCGGGTGCGAACGTCCCACTCTCCACCCGGCTGGCACGCAACCGTCCCCGGCTTGGCCCACGGGTTGTCATTCGACAGCGTTTCGAGCAAGCGAGGAACGTCGTTTGTCGTCTTGCTGATATGCCATAGGTCGAAGAGCGAGCAGCCCTCAAAGCTTGGCGACGAGGCAACGGGGCCCAACCCTGCTCCAATACGCTCAAGGATGCCCGATAGGCGGTTCAGGCGGCACTCGACGGCAAGCAGGGTATCGATCTCGTCCTGGTCCAGCAGGCTACGGTCAAAATTGAGATAGAAGAGCCTCGAGCGATCGATGCGCGCCAGGCTCATTTCGGTTTTAGCCGCTATGGTGCGCAGGCGTGGCAGATTAACTTCGCCCATCAAAGCGGCGGCATAGCGCTCAATGCCACTTGGATTATCTGTATGGTCAATGCGGTAGAGCAACGTTTCAATTGCATCGGGCAGCGGCGTGGAATCAAAACCCAGCAGTACCTCAACCGGCTCGGGGAGTTTTACAAGTTTGATCTTGTCGACGGCATTTTTCATGCCCTCGTCGAGGCCGTCACCGTTTGCCGTGCTTGAGATGGAGTTTTCAGAATCGGCGAATATCACGTAACGCAAGAACATCGAGGCCATGAACTCGCCGTAGCGAAGGCTGCGCGTCGAATTCCACGTCTCGCGATCGGATTGTTCGCGCATGGTTCCTTCGGGAGAGCCGATGACTCGCGCCCGGGAGCGCATCGTCCCATCGGTACCCCTGACTGCAATCTCACCGATGTTGGAATCGGACTCGTCAAGAATCAGCTGCATGTCGGGATCGTCGGGCAGCGATACTTCGTTAACGGGACGGTCCACCTTATAGACCTCACCCGAAACGCTCACGTAGCCCAAAAGCGACACATGGCTTTTGCCGACGAATTCGACGACATAGCATGATTCATGCGGGTCCTCGCCAAAGAGCTTCCAAACCACGCCATACGAGCGTCCCGCAGGCTGCTCGGGCATGGCCGGAAAGCGCTTTTTGGGATCAAGAAACCTGAGCTTGTATGTCGGACGCTCTGCCACGAAATATCACCCTGATCGGTCGTCTAAAGAAAGAGCGCGCCACGGGCTCACCGAGGCGCATACTCGAAATCTTACACGAGTCGATGAGAAATAGTCCCCTTTGACCGAGGTTCGAATCCATGCGGTGTTTACGTAAAAGAAAAGCCCCCGTTGCCGGAGGCTTTCAATTTCGATTGGTGCGGCGTATAGGATTCGAACCTATGACGTTCTGATTCGTAGTCAGACCCTCTATCCAGCTGAGGTAACGCCGCAACGCACGGATTATTATGCACGTGACCCCTCGATGGGTCAAGCGACAATTTGGAAAAATTTTACGAAGTGATGATTAAGACGCTCGCGCCTCAACCGAGGTTCGTATCAATGCATGGTTTCCGAAAAAGAAAAGCCCCCGTTGCCGGAGGCTTTCAATTTCAATTGGTGCGGCGTATAGGATTCCGCGCATCCGCTGCGCGGATCCGCACCGGCTTCGCCCGCCTGCCGGCGGACTCGCCCGCGGGCTAAAAACGCTCCGCGTTTTCTTTACGCCCGCGCCTCGACCGAGGTTCGAATCCATGCGGTGGCGGCATAAAAGAAAAGCCCCCGTTGGCGGAGGCTTCAAGTTCAATTGGTGCGGCGTATAGGATTCGAACCTATGACGTTCTGATTCGTAGTCAGACCCTCTATCCAGCTGAGGTAACGCCGCAGCGCAAGACATATAAAACCACTTTAGCTTATTGGAGTCAAGCACAATCTCAAACTTTTTTGTGGAACGCAGTTTTGTCATGCTGCTCCGCATATACCGCCGTTCCCCGTACGATCGATTGGCTTTTCGATCACGTCAAACTTAGCATCAAGTTCCCTCAGGAGCGATCTCACCCGCTGGGCACAATCATAATCGGCAAACGAGATGCTCAGCATGCGCGCGACCTGGTTGGAAGTCCCAACTCCATAGAAGTGCTCCAGCGCCACAAGTCCCTCGTGCGTCACAAAGGTCTCGACCACATGCGGCGACTCCTCAAAGCACCATTGGGTCAACGGTCCCTCGCTCGTCTGTCGAACCACTAGGCCACCCATGCCAGACGGCTCACACGTTACAAGCAGGTACTCCCCGCCCTCGTCGCTCTCAAACAAAACCACCCGATCATCAAACAGCTCCATCGCGTCCCCTTTCTCTCGCTCTTATTTAGCAAAAGCATAGCAGGTAGATGGCTGTATACAGAACAGTTGTTCGTGTGTTTTCTATTGAGCTGTCCGCACGGCATGGTATGGACCTGCGCACGAAATAGGGCGCCCCCGAAGGAGCGCCCTTGCATATCCCCTATGCAGCCAACTTACGCGACCGGCTCGATCTTCTCGAGACCACCCATGTAAGGACGCAGGACCTCGGGGATCGTGATGGTGCCGTCGGCGTTCTGGTAGTTCTCCAGAATGGCGGCCATGGTGCGGCCGGCCGGCAGGCCGGAACCGTTGAGAGTGTGCAGGTAGCGCGAACCCTTGAAGTTCTCGGGGTCGCGATACTTGATGTTGGCGCGGCGAGCCTGGAAGTCACCGCAGTTGGAGCAGGAGCTGATCTCCTTGTAGGCGTTGTAGCTCGGCAGCCAGACCTCGACGTCGTAGGTCTGACGGGCAGAGAAGCCCAAGTCGCCGGTGCACAGGCTAATCACGCGATACGGAAGGCCCAGCTGCTGCAGCAGGTACTCGGCCTCGGCGGTCATGCTCTCGAGCTCCTCGTCGGACTCCTCAGGCTTGGCAAACTTGACCATCTCGACCTTGTCGAACTCGTGCTGACGGATGATGCCGCGGGTGTCGCGACCGGCGGAACCGGCCTCCTCACGGAAGCAGGGGGTGAAGGCGGTGTAGCGGCGCGGCAGGGTGTCGGCATCGAGGACCTCGCCGGCGTGCAGGTTGGTGAGCACGACCTCGGCGGTGGGGATCAGGAAGTTGTCACCCGAGACGTGATAGGCGTCGTCCTCGAACTTGGGCAGCTGACCCGTGCCAAACATGGTCTGACGCTTGACGACGATGGGCGGCCACCACTCCTTAAAACCACGGCTGGTGTGCGTATCGAGGAAGAAGTTGATGAGGGCACGCTCCAGGCGGGCGCCGGCGCCACCGAGAACGGTGAAACGGCTGCCGGAGAGCTTGTTGCCGCGCTCGAAGTCGAGGATGTCCAGATCGGTGCCCAGATCCCAGTGCGGCTTAAAGTCGAAGTCGAACTCGCGCGGGGTGCCCCAACGACGGCGCTCAACGTTCTCGTCCTCGTCTTTGCCGTACGGCGTGGCCTCGCAAGGAATGTTGGGCAGGTGAGCCATGAAGTCGTACTGCTCCTGCTCGAGAGCAGTACGGCGCTCGGCCAGACCGTCAATCTTCTCGTTGACGGCGCGCACGGCCTCCTTGGCGGCCTCGGCCTCGTCCTTCTTGCCCTCCTTCATCAGGGCGCCGATCTTCTTGGACTCGGCATTGCGCGTAGCCTGGAGCTCCTCGACCTCGGTGATGACGGCACGACGCTCGTCGTCGAGCTCAAAGAACTTCTCGCGATCCCAAGACGTCTGGCGGTTAGCCATGGCGACATCGATGGCATCGGGGTTCTCGCGAACAAACTTGATATCAAGCATTAGATCCTCCGGCGATATACATTCCATTTAGGTTGCAACCTTGTACATGTATGGGCAAGTATATACTTATGAGCGTTTACGACCCAACTCAACTACGCAAGAAGGCACCCAATGGACGCAGTTTTTTCCTTTTTGTTTGGCACCCGCACCGGTTTTGCCATCCTTTTCGCCGGCGGCATCCTGTTATTTGCGATTCTTGCCTTTGTAATGGAGAAGCGTACCCATAAGATGTACGTCGACCGCGGACCCAAGTCCGAGGATGAGGAAGACAGCTTCTGGGACTAACCTGCCAAAAAGGGACAGGTTTATTTTGGTCGGTTTTATCTGGGCAAACGCAAGCGCCCCGCAACTGGAATTGAGCCAGTTGCGGGGCGCTTTTCGCACATACGACAAAACCGCAGGAAAAACCTGCCAAAATAAACCTGTCCCTAAATGGCAGGTTTTACTGGAGAGTTGCGTCGATTGCCTTGACCAGGGCACTGCGCATGCCGGCGTCCTCGAGCGCAACGACGCCCTTGATGGTGGCACCACCGGGCGAGCATACGGCATCCTTCACCGCCGCAGGATGCTGGCCAGTTGCAAGCTGCAGCTTTGCCGTACCCAGCACCATCTGGCTCACAATGCGATAGGCATCGGCACGCGGGATACCGTGCTTGACCGCTGCATCGCCCAGGGCCTCGATTGCCATGGCGACAAATGCCGGAGCGCAACCACCCACCGTGCCGCCCACAAACAGCAGGCTCGTATCGAGCTCGACGACGGTGCCAAGCTTACCGAGCAGGTCGAGCACAACAGCACGCTGCTCGTCGCTGAGCGTAGAGGATTTCTCGCAGGCGATGACGCCCTCGCCCACCGAAACCGGCGTGTTGGGCACCGTCGAGATGTGCGCGACACCCGGCAGGACCTGCTCCCACTTGGCACTGTCCCAGGTCCAGGCAACCGACAGAACGACCTTTTTGGCAAGAGCATCCTTGAGCGGGACGAATACCTTCTCGATCATGTACGGTTTGACCGCAGCGACCACGATATCGGATGCGGCGACAACCTCGGCGGCATCGTGGCAGGCGACCATGCCGCGCGCCTCGCAGCGCTCAACCAGTGCGTCGTAGCGACCCGCGCAGGCGCACAT
>DBFBFY010000156.1:0-2736 GCA_048201615.1 Collinsella sp. | reverse complement strand
CCACATTGGTGCAGATTAACCTGTCCCCCTTGCTCTAAATCGGGTATAAAGGCGTGCAGCATATCGAACGAAAGGCAATTTGCATGAATGACTTTATGAAGGGTCGCAATGGTGCCGATGAACTCACCATCGTGATGGGTTTTGCCGGCATCGTCATCGCGATGGTCGGATCGATAGCCCGCATCCAGTGGCTCAGCTGGATCGCCATCGCCGTTATCGTGATTGGCGTGCTGCGCGGCCTGTCCAAAAACGTCGACGCACGTCGCAAGGAGAACGAGGCCTTTGTCGCCGCGACCGCGAACGTCCCCGGCCTGGGCAAGTTCGTCGCCAGCTTGGGCGGTAGAACTGCAGCGGCCAGCACCTCGCGCGCGGCCGGCACCAGCAAGGAAGACTTTGAGCGCGCCAAGCGCACGGCCAAGAAGATGTGGAAGGGTCGCAAAACCACGGCATACCTCAAGTGCCCCAACTGCGGCCAGATGCTCTCCGTTCCCAAGGGCAAGGGCAAGATTCGCGTCACCTGCCCCAAGTGCCACGCCAAGATGGAGACGCGCTCCTAGCCGCCATACCATGGGACAAAATAAAAGCCGAGGCCTCGTGTTGAGACCTCGGCTTTTTTTGATTATGACAAAGGGACCGTCCCTTTGTCACACCTATGCTACGCCATCGCGGGCGAGCTCCTCGGCAAGCGCTTCGGCAGGCATGGCCATAATCGCGTCGAGCTCGGCGTCCACCTCGGGAATGCGCTTCACCTTGAGCTTGCGCACCAGATCGCCGCGACACATCACGTGCGTCGGCTCACGCAGTGCGCACAGGTCATCGAGCGGGTTCTCGCGTGTCACCAGGATATCGGCGGCCTTGTCGCACTCGATTGTGCCGGTCTCGCCGCCCAGCCCCAGCAGCTCGGCATTGACCTGCGTGGCCGTATGCAGCGCGAAGGCGTTACTCACGCCGACATACTTGGCAAAATAGGCCACCTCACGCCACATGTCGTACTGCGTCACGAACGGGCAGCTCGAGTCCGTGCCAAGGCCCACCTTAACGCCAGCTTCCAGTGCGGCACGGGCGCTCTCAATGATGCCCGAGCACACGATGTCGCCGTTCTTCTTTTGCGTATCGGTCGAATGGGTCTTTTCCGGGTCGAGCAATACAAACGGCAGCGCCGGGCTGATAGTGCAGGTAACGCTGGGCGCACGCCCCTCGAGCTGCGTGCCCGCGGCGCCACGGTACAGCTCCAGGATCTCGGGCGTCAGCGGAGCGCCGTGCTCAATCGTGTCAACGCCGGCCTCAAGTGCGGCCTTCACACCCTCGGTACTCTCGACATGGGCCATAACCGGAAGGCCCATATCGTGCGCCGCCTTGCATGCCGCCGCGGCAACCTCCACCGGCATACGCAGCACGCCCGGCTCGCCCACCACGGTCGCATCGAACACGCCGCCCGTCACGAACAGCTTAATGACGTCGGCACCACGCGCGTACAGGTCGCGCACCTGTTCGGCTGCCTCGGCGGGACTGTTGGCCACCTGGGCGAACAAGCCCGCACCATGGCCGCCCGGCACCGTGACGCCCGTTCCCGGCGCCACCAGGCGAGGACCTTGATACTTGCCGGCGTCGATGGCATTACGAACGGCGATGTCGGCAAACAGTGGGTCGCCCGCGCCGCGCACCGTGGTCACGCCGCTTGCCAGTTGTTGTTGGGCGCTGCCCTTAAGAATATGGCGCACGATGGCGCGCCCCACGGGATTATCGAGCTTCTTCATCAGCGCGCCCGCATCGCCGGCCGAGACAGGCTTGCCCGAACCGCACAGATGCACATGCATATTGATGAGACCGGGCATGAGATACGCACCCGCCAGGTCGATAACCTCGGCACCCGCAGGCGCCTGCGCCACAGCACTCGGCCCCATCCACGTGATGACACCGCGCTCAACAGTCACGGCCATATCGGGTTGCGGCTCCATATCCTCCGAACCATCCAGGACGGTCGCATTGATAAACAACGTGGAACGATCGGCAGACGCCATATCGAGCTCCTCCCCCTCAGAAAACTTGAACATCTGTCCATTATTATCCAGTGTAGCCCGATTGCCACAGACATATCGGTTAACGGAGGGAAGAGGGGATGTGGGGGACGGAATACGCTGCAGTCCCACCCCAGCGACACCAGGGAAGTGTCTCGATCTGTAACAGATACAGGGTTGTTGGGCCCCTTGCTGTTACAGATCAAGACATTCGGTCGACGCTTCACCGGTTTGTCTCGATCTGTAACAGTTACGAGCTCAAATAACCTCTAAACGTTACAGATTGAGACAAAACCTCTCAGCGCCCATACCACTGACGTCTCCACTCCTCAGCCAAATCGGGCCGTCGCGGAATACCCGCCAACCCCATCTTCTCAACCAGCTTCCCCGGATTCTTGAGCTCATCAAACGTAAACCGAAGCACCTTGTGCCCGAGCATTGTCAGATGGGACTCCCGTTGACGTTCTGCCACGAATGGGTCGACCGACTCCCAGCCCTCGCCGTTCTGCAAGGCATACTTCCCCTTTCCGTCGAGCTCGCCAATCACGCACGTTCCGTCCTCGAACCGCCAAAAATAGTCGACGCGAAACACCTGGCTCGGATCGAGCGGGTCGCGAAACTCCACCTGCAGCTCCGGAACCGGAAAGCCGTACGCAATAAAGAACGCTCGGAACCGAGACTCGCCGCCGTTTTCGGACAGCCCGTCCGCATACGACGC
>DBFBFY010000155.1:0-7447 GCA_048201615.1 Collinsella sp. | reverse complement strand
GCGCTGCGCGCCGGAAAGGCCGTGCTGTGCGAAAAGCCGGCCGTTTTGAGTGAGGAAGAGGCTCTCTCGATTGCCTCCACCTCTCGCGAGCGCGGCGTGCTGTTTATGGAGGCGATGAAGAATCGGTTTTGCCCGATGCGCGCTCGCGTGAAAGACTTGCTTGCGTCGGGTGAGCTTGGCCGTATTGTCTCGATTGAAAGCGTGCAAAAGCTCGATTACGGCGAGTCTCCTTCGGGCTATCTGCTTGATCCGTTGCAGGGCGGCTGTCTATATGACATGGGCTGTTATGCGGTCGGTTGGTTTGAGGATTTGCTCGCGGGCGCGTGCGAGGTTTCGTCCCGTGAAGTTCGCTGGCGTGACGTATCGGGCGGTCGCGTCGATTGGGCCGACGAGATCCATATGAGCGTCGGCGGTATACCCATTCATATGGTGTGCGACGGCAAAGCAACATATGAAAGCCGCTTAACGATTGCCTGTGAGCGGGGCTCGTTGGAAATCGAGCGTCTCCATCGCCCCGAGCTCGCCCATGTGAAGTACTCCGACGGTCGAGTACTCGAAATCGATGCACCATTTGAGGTCGATGATTTTTACGGTGAGACATCGCATGCGACGCAGCTCATTCAGGCGGGGAAACTCGAAAGCCCCATCATGTGCCTAGCCGCCACACAGCGCTGTGCGCACATCATCGATGCGATTCGCTTGAAACTTTAGGGCGTGGGGGCATGGCGCCAGCGCTTGGAATGCCTGGAGGCCTTTGCTCTTGATGCCCCTTTTATAACTTGCGGTGGAATACGGTCTGTTTGCGCCAAAATAAGGCACCAATAGACCGTATTTTTCCGCAACTGATGAGGAGGGAGCTGGAGATGCTGACGATCGGGTGCCATCTTTCGACGACGAAGGGCTATCGGGCAATGGGGGAGACAGCGTTGTCCATTGGCGCCAATACCTTTGCATTCTTTACGCGCAACCCGCGCGGCGGCAAGGCGAAAGACCTTGACATGGATGACGTGGCGGCCCTGCGCGAGCTTATGGAGCAAAACGACTTTGGCCCGCTCGTGGCTCATGCCCCGTATACCTATAACCCCTGCTCAGCCAAAGAGCGGGCGCGCGAGTTTGCCCTGGAGGCCATGGCAGAGGACCTGCGGCGCATGGAGGCGCTGCCCGGCAACTACTACAACTTCCATCCCGGTGCGCATGTGGGGCAGGGCTCCGACGCCGGCATTCAGATGATTGTCGACACCCTGTGCCAGGTGATGTTTGAGGGCCAGCAGACGACGGTGCTGCTCGAGACCATGGCCGGCAAGGGTACCGAGGTGGGCCGCAGCTTTGAGGAGCTGGCGTGCATTATCGAGGGCGTTGCCGCCAAGTGCCCAGAGCTGTCCGATAAGCTGGGCGTTTGTTTGGACACCTGCCATGTGAGCGATGCCGGCTACGACATCATCCATGATCTGGACGGCGTACTCGACGAGTTCGACCGCGTGGTGGGTATCGATCGCTTGCATGCCGTACACATCAACGATTCGAAGAACCCTTGTGGCGCCCATAAAGATCGTCACGAGTGCATCGGCAAGGGATACCTTGGCAGCGAGGAATTTGGTGGCGGTATGCAGGTTATGCAGAATATTGTATCGAATGGCCACTTGCGTTCGCTGCCGTTTATTTTGGAGACTCCGAACGAACTTGCAGGTTATGCAGCTGAAATTAGACTATTAAGGTCATTGCAGCAGTAATGACTGTCACAAAGTAGAGTATTCCATTCACGTTATGGGTTTGTTTCAATCAGTTTTCTCATTGCAGATTCGTAATTCCGGGTGCATAATAGCCAACAGTTTTTGCAGACCTCTGAATCAAACGAGGTCACCGGAAGGAGACTGATTATGAAGCTGAAGAAGCTTGGCGCATTTGCCGCCACGGGTGCTATGGCACTCGCCCTTGCTCTGACGGGCTGCGGTTCGTCCAACGCCACCTCTGGTTCTGATGCCGGTTCCAGCAGCTCTGACGACGCTAAGGTCGAGAAGGTCGACGGCTCCAAGGAGTACGCGCTCGTCAAGGACGGCACGCTGACCGTCGGCACCTCTGCCGAGTACGCGCCGTTTGAGTACAAGGATGACAACGGCGACTACCAGGGCTTTGACCTTGAGCTCATCAAGGCTATCGGTGACAAGCTGGGTCTGGATGTCGAGTACGTCAACAATGACTTTGACACGCTGGTTCCGGGCGTCGCTTCGGGCGCCAAGTATGACGTTTCCATCGCGGCTATCACCGACACGCCCGAGCGTGAGAAGGAAGTCACTTTCTCTGATTCCTACTACATGGACGATCAGGCTATCGTGACCAAGGTCGATAACACCGACATCACGGCCGACAACTACAGCGAGAAGCTCAACAACGCCGACGCTACCATCATCGTCCAGTCTGGCTCGACCGCCGAGGCCTTTGCCCAGGAGAACTTCCCCAAGGCCAAGATCGTCCCCTACAAGGACGCCACCGAGTGCTTCAGCGCCCTGCAGTCCGATAAGGGCGACGCCGTAGTCACCAACCGCTCCGTTGCCAGCCAGCTGACCGCCGAGCAGTTCAACACCTGCCAGACCATCAAGCAGATCAGCACCGGCGAGGAGTACGCCGTCGCCATCAACCAGGGCAACACCAAGCTCAAGGACGACATCAACCAGGCTATCAAGGACCTGACCGACGACGGTACCGTCGACGCCCTCATGGCTAAGTACAATATCAAGTAAAATAACTACTTGATTGCGCGCGGGCCCTTTCCGTTTTGGCGGAAAGGGCCTTTGCGCTTCTCTTGACGGAGAGCGTTTCCGTCTCGTTTTGCCGGCAACTTCTACGATAGGAGCCACCTTGTCTCGACTGAACAAAGGGGCCGCGGAGCAGCGTTTTCCACTGCCCTCGATGCTCCAAAAGCTGGCCTGTGCCCTGGCTGTGGCGCTCGCCCTGGTATGCGCGGGGGCCTGCGTGCCCACGACCGCCCAGGCGCTTGAGACCGCAAAGATTACCGCCCGACCCAATACCGGTTCGGGTAGCGATGTGGTCGGCGGCACCGAGACGCGCATCACTTGGGAAGTTCAGGCCGATGCCGACGAGGAGCTGAGCGGTCTTTCGCTGACGTTTGTCGACGGCACGACGTTTGGTACCGATGACACGCGATTGACGATGCTCTCGGGCGAGGACCTCATGGATCGTACGCCCATGAAGCCCACGTGCAAGGCTGACGGCCAGACGCTCAAGATTGACTTTGGCGAGACGGCGCCTGCCGGCGGCTATTTCCGCGTCGAGGTTTACGGTGTGACGTTTCCCGTCGAGGGCGGCGATGAGGCCTTTAGCGGTACCTATACGCTCGCCGACGGTTCGACCAAGAAGATCTCCAAGATTCCGTCGGTGGAGATCAAGGGCGTGACGGCCTTCGATAACTTCCTGGCCGACCTTAAGGAGCAGCCGTGGGTCGAGGCGTGGAACTCCAATATGTTCCTGCGCCTGTTCCTGAACCCGGTCATTTTGGTCCAGAGCCTGCCGATCGTCTTCAAGGGCTTCCTTATGTCGCTTTCGATCGTGCTCGTGGCGTTTCCGCTGGCAATTCCCTTTGGCTTTGCCCTGTCGCTTATGCGCATCTCCAAGTCGCGCATCCTGCGCTGCCTCGCCGGCATCTACGTGAATATCATTCGCGGTACGCCGGCGTTCCTGCAGATCTATATCGCGTTCTTCGGTCTGCCGTTGGCCGGCGTCAAGGTGGACGACTATGTTTTGGGCGTTATCGTCATGGCCATGAACTCGTCTGCGTACCTGTGCGAGATCTTCCGTGCCGGTATTCAATCGATCCCCAAGGGCCAAAACGAGGCTGCTCGCTCTCTGGGCATGAATGCCTTCCAGACGCTGCTCTACGTTATGATTCCGCAGACGTTCCGCAATGTTTTGCCTACGCTGACCAGCGAGTTTATCTTGCTTTACAAGGATACGTCGCTGCTTGCCGCCGTGGGTGTGGTCGAAATCGTCATGAACGCCCGTACCATCGTGGCCACGACGGGCTCCATTACACCGTACGTGGTTGCCGCCCTGTTCTATCTGGTCATCACCCTGCCGCTCGCTCGCTTGGTGAGCGGTCTTGAGGCGAGGCTTTTGGGTACGACCGAGACCAAGAAGAAGCGTCCCGCCAAGAGCGCCGGACAGGTTGTCGCGACGCCTGCCGATCACATCGCCGGTCTGTAAGGAGGTCCTATCATGAGCGAAACCAATAACTCGAACGAGGTCGTCGTCAGCATTAAGAACCTCCAGAAGGCCTTTGGCGATAACGTGGTCCTGCGCGATATCGATCTGGATGTGCATAAGGGCGAGGTCGTCGTAGTTCTGGGTCCTTCGGGCTCGGGCAAGTCGACGATGCTTCGCTGCATCAATCGCCTGGAGCATCCCACGAGCGGCTCGATTGTCGTTGAGGGCGTGGATGTGTGTGCCAAGGGCGTCGACCTCAATAAGGTACGTACGCACTTGGGCATGGTGTTTCAGCAGTTCAACCTGTTCCCGCACCTGTCGGTTAAAAAGAACGTCATGCTTGCGCAGCAAAAGGTGCTCAAGCGCAGTAAGGAAGAGGCCGAGAAGATCGCCATCGAGGAGCTGACCAAGGTCGGCCTGGCCGAGCGCATCGATTTTATGCCGAGTCAGCTTTCGGGCGGCCAGCAGCAGCGCGTGGCCATCGCCCGCGCCCTGTCGATGAACCCGCACGTGATGCTCTTTGACGAGGCCACGTCGGCGCTCGACCCCGAGCTCGTCCGCGATGTATTGGGCGTCATGCGCGACCTGGCACGTGACGGTATGACCATGATCGTGGTGACCCACGAGATGGGCTTTGCTCGCGACGTCGCCGATCGCGTCGTCTTTATGGACGGCGGCGTTATCGTGGAAGAGGGCACGCCGAGCGAGGTCTTCGACCACCCCAAGAGCGAGCGCACCAAGGCGTTCTTGGGCAATATCTCGTAGCCGGTTGATGTAACTGCCGTTGCAAAAGAGCGGGGCTGGACTTGAATCCAGCCCCGCTCTTTTGTAGGGATGGGGATACGCTTTGATGCAGGCTCTCTTGGAGGCCCTGGGTTCGTTACGCGAGCTCGGCTCCGAGGGCCTTGCAAGCGGTCTCGCCCTCGTCGTCGGGCGCGTCGTAGCAGATGGTGGAGTCCACGACGTTGACGCCCGCCTCGTCGGCGTCCGCCTTCCAGTTGTCCATCCATTCGCCCTCGGCCCACGAATAAGAGCCAAAGAGGACGACCTTCTTGTCGCCGAGGGTCTCCTTGACCTCATCCCACATGGGCTGGAACTCATCGTATTCAAGCTCCTCGGAACCCATGGCGGGGCAGCCGAAGGCGAAGGCATCATATTCGGCGACCTTGTCGGCAGAGAAGTCGGCGCAGGAGATGACCTCTGCCTCGGCGCCGGCACCGGTTGCGCCCTCGGCAACGAAGTTTGCCATGGCCTCGGTGTTGCCTGTACCGCTCCAGTAGACGACTGCGATCTTGCTCATATGTCTTCCTTTCGGTTGTGCGGCGTGCGGCCGCGTTTTGTATGCTCTATCGGGTTGCCTGGACAAGTTGTCCCAGAGTGCAGCCCTGTTGATAGATGTAGGTAAGGTATTTCGTGCATGCGCGATAGGAATCGAAGGTCGTGAGCGCCTGCTCAACGTTTGTGTATACCTTCCATGCGCCAAAGACCTTATAGTTTTCGCCGTGCTGGACGATAAACTGATGGACATCTTCGTAGGGATAGCCCAAAAAATAGCCAATTTCGTGGGGGAACTCGCACATGCACCCCGTATCGCAGTGCCTATTTCGCGCGAGCGCGCAGACGCTGCCGTCATAGGCGCTCTCTGCGGCATTGCTGCTTGCCAGCGTGATGCGCGCGGCGAGATGCACCAGGGACGCGGGCAGGTTGCGGACATCGTAACCTTCGGCGGCAAGCGCCGTCGTGGCGCGGGGGTCGGAGAGGTATCGCATGAGGTCTGCAGGGCGGTACACATAGATGAGCGCTCCGCAGGGGCGCCAGACCAAAACGCTCATATGGATCCCGAGTGGCTGGAGCTCGCGGTTGCATTGGGCTATGACGGCGAGCAGGCGAGAGCGTCGCTCTTCGATATGGGCGGCGCTGGGTTTTCCGTTTTGGTTGGCGTAAACGCCGGGATAGGTAAAGAGCGAAGCCGGCTTGATACCTGCGAGCGTAGGGGAGCAGTTGCGCACGACAGCCGTTTGGTATGTTGGGATGTCAATGGTCCGAGTCACGATGCCCCTTTCGGGTCCTCAGTTGTTAGCCTAGGAAAACCTATACACGAAAGTAAGCCATGGTCAACAAAAAAGTTTGAAGAGGGAAACTAATTGACCGAACAGACATGATTTTGGGTTAAGATGGGGACACCCCATGGGGGTATCTAGATAGGGCTACTTGAAAGGGGAACGCATGAGTGACTTGCTCAGCCCTGCGAATTTCATCGTGCTGGCCGTCATTGCCGTCGGCATGTTTTTTGGACTGCGTCGCATTGCCGCTTCGACACACGGGAAGAGTTGTTGCAGCGATGGTGCGAGCGGCAAGAAGGCCAAAAAGGTTGTTGTGGTGGATACCGATGCGTCACACTATCCCTATAGCGATGAGCTGCTCATCGGCGGCATGAGCTGTGACGGCTGCGCTCAGAACGTGGCCAATGCCCTCAATGCACTGGATGGCGTGTGGGCAACGGTGACGTATGCGGACCACACGGCACGCGTGCGCTCTAAGCAGCCGGTGGATCGTGATGTCCTCGAGACGGCCGTGAAAGACGCGGGCTACTACGTCATGACGCTGTAAGCGTCGCTCTGGATGCGCTTCCTTGGCTAGGCTCGTCCGCGCAGTTCGATGTCTTGGATGTCGTCGAAGTCGATGGCGATGTCTCGGAGCTTGAGGAGCTTGAAGGCGGGGAGCGCCTCGTCGAGGATGCCGGTGCGGCTGCGATAGCCGTATGTATCGTAATAGGTGACACGAACCAAGTCGCCACGTTTGAGACCCTCGAGTTTTTTAGAAAGCACGAGGGCTTTTTCTTCCGTGAGCTCACGTTTTGGCTCGACGGTGATTTCCTGCTTGCGCACGAGTTCGTAGTATCCCGTGAGGGCGGCAAAGGGCATAAACTGTGCGGCGCGGTTGGCGCGCACGGCACCGTTGGCAGTGAGGTTGGGGTCGGCGGCGCGGCGTCTGCCCTCGGGGTCCGCCAGGCGCTCGAAGGCGGTCGGCGGGCGCACGGGCTGTTGTTTGGGTTTAGGCACGGTGTCCTCCAACTTGTTCGTTGCGTTCGCGCGCGGTGGCGCCGGCGGTAAAGCTTAATCCCTTGACGAGCGCGTTCTTGCCGTACTTGCCTTTCACGGCCAGGACGGCGCGCGCCAGGTCGCGCTCGCGCTCATCGGCCTCGATATCGCTGAACAGATCGATGGTG
>DBFBFY010000154.1:0-6115 GCA_048201615.1 Collinsella sp. | reverse complement strand
GCGCTGATCGGTAACCAGCGCCTGACCAATAAGGAGTCCTACCATGAAGCAGGGTATCCATCCCCAGTATGTCGAGTGCACGGTGACGTGCTCCTGCGGCAACACCTTCAAGACGCACGCTACCGTGTCCGAGATGAAGGTCGAGCTTTGCAACGAGTGCCACCCGTTCTACACCGGCCAGCAGAAGTTCGTCGACACCGGTGGACGCGTCCAGCGCTTCGCCGACAAGTTCGGTGGCGCCGCTGCCGCCCAGCTCAAGAAGGCTGAGGAGGCCAAGGCTGCCAAGGCCGCCAAGGCTGCTGAGGCCGAGGCCGCTCGCAAGGCCGCCGCTGAGGCTAAGGCTGCCGAGAAGGCTAAGCGTGCCGCTAAGTTCGCCGAGGAGGCTGCCAAGCAGGCCGCCGAGGCTCCCGCAGAGGCTCCCGTCGAGGAGGCCGCTGCCGAGGCCGAGACCACCGAGACTGCTGAGTAAATAGCTCGCCGAGCAAACACTCGCATTCATGGCTAAAGGGCCGCGTATCCATTTGGGTACGCGGCCCTTTTCTTTTATTGGTGCAAACGAGCCTGCCCCCATTGCACCAGATTGGTGCGAAGGGGACGGGTTAGCTTGCGCCAAATTGCAGAGTGGCAGCGTTTTCCCAGATAAAACCTGCCAAAATAAACCTGTCCCTTTTTGGCAGGTTGGTCGTAGTTATTACGTGGCGGTCGAGGTCGACCGTATAGGCCGCGCCTTGTTTGGCTAAAGTACATTTATCTGTGTTTAACTCGCCCAAGGCTGCATGGCGTGGGCGATGGCAAAAAAGGAAAACCACATGGGATTCATGTCAAAGCTGCTGTCCTTTGGATCCGATAAGGACCTTAAGCGCTACTACAAGATCGTCGATCAGATCAACGGTCTTGAGCCCCAGTTTGAGAAGATGACCGAGGAGGAACTCCGCGCCCAGACCGATAAGTTCCGCGAGCGTTACGCCAACGGCGAGTCGCTCGACGACATGCTCCCCGAGGCTTTTGCCACCGTGCGTGAGGCTTCCAAGCGCATCACGGGCATGCGTCACTTTGATGTACAGCTCATCGGCGCCATGGCGCTGCACGAGGGGCATATCGCCGAGATGAAGACCGGCGAAGGCAAGACCCTGGTCTCCACGCTGGCCGGCTACCTCAACGCTATTGCCGGCAAGGGCGTACACGTCGTTACCGTCAACGATTACCTGGCAAAGCGCGACTCCGAGTGGATGGGCCGCATCTACAAGTACCTGGGAATGACCGTCGGTCTGCTCCAGAACAACATGCCGCTCGAGCTTAAGCGCCCGGCCTACCAGGCCGATGTCACCTACGGCACCAACTCCGAGTTCGGTTTCGATTACCTGCGCGACAACATGGTCACCCGCCCCGAGCAGCGCGTGCAGCGCGGTCACCATTACGCCATCGTCGACGAGGTCGACTCCATCTTGATCGATGAGGCCAGAACGCCGCTCATCATCTCGGGTGCCGGCACCAAGTCCGCCAGCACCTACAAGGACTTCGCGCGTGCCGTGCGCGGCCTGGAGCGCGGTGAGGACGTGTCGCACGACATGCTCACCGCCACCGAGGACGTTGAGCCCACGGGCGACTTCGTCATGGACGAGGCCAAGCACACCATCGCCGCCACCGAGCGCGGCCTTAAGAAGATCGAGCACCGCCTGGGCATCGAGGACATCTATGCCGACCTTTCGGGCCAGCTGGTCAACCACCTGCAGCAGGCGCTGAAGGCCCAGTACATGTTCCACCGCGATAAGCAGTACGTGGTCACCAACGGCGAGGTCAAGATCGTCGACGAGTTCACCGGCCGCATTATGGAAGGCCGCCGCTACTCCGAGGGTCTGCACCAGGCCATCGAGGCCAAAGAGGGCGTGCTCGTGCGCGAGGAGAACCAGACGCTGGCCACCATCACCCTGCAGAACTACTTCCGTCTCTATGACAAGCTCTCTGGCATGACCGGTACGGCACTCACCGAGGACGCCGAGTTCCGCGAGATTTACAAGCTACCCGTCGAGGTTATCCCCCCCAACAAGCCCGTGCAGCGTGTTGACCACGAGGACCTGGTGTACCGCACCATCCAGGCCAAGTACAACGCCGTTGCCGACGACGTCGAGCGACGTCACGCCAAGGGCCAGCCGGTCCTGGTGGGCACCGTCTCCATCGAGAGCTCCGAGAAACTGTCCGCCGCCCTCACTAAGCGCGGTATCGCGCACGAGGTCCTCAACGCCAAGCACCACGAGCGCGAGGCCCATATCGTGGCCCAGGCTGGTCGCTATGGCGCCGTGACCATCGCTACCAACATGGCCGGCCGTGGTACCGACATCTTGCTGGGCGGCAACCCCGACGAGCTGGTGCGCGAGCGCCTGGAGTACGAGGGCCTGACCATGGAGGACGTGACGCCCGAGCAGCTCGAGCAGTTTAACGCCGAGGCCAAGGAGACCTGCAAGGCCGAGCGCGAGCGCGTGCTTGCCGCCGGCGGCCTGACCGTTATCGGCACCGAGCGCCATGAGTCCCGCCGTATCGACAACCAGCTGCGTGGCCGTTCCGGCCGTCAGGGCGACCCGGGCGAGACCCAGTTCTACCTGTCGCTCGAGGACGACCTCATGCGCCTGTTCGGCGGCGACAGGATGGACCGTGTCTCCAAGATGATGGTCACGGCTGACATGGGCGACGACATGCCCATCCAGCATAAGATCATTTCCAAGGCCGTCGAGAACGCCCAGCACAAGGTCGAGAGCATCAACTTCTCCATGCGCAAGAGCGTCCTTGAGTACGATGACGTTATGAACAAGCAGCGCCAGGTCATCTACGCCGAGCGTAACAAGATTCTGGACGGCAAGGACCTGACCGACCACATCACCGAGGTCATGCACGACACCGTGTACCGCTGCGTGCAGGAGTTCTGCACCAAGGACAGCCACGAGGGCGAGCGCGATCTTGAGGGTCTGCGCAAATGGGTTGTGGAGCTCACCGGACATATCGATACGCCTAAGTTCCCCGACGAGGACTTTGAGGCCCTGGCTGCCGATGTCCTGGCCTACGTTGAGAAGTGCTACAACATGAAGGCCGAGCGCCTGGGCGAGGACCTCATGCGCGAGCTCAACACCCAGGTCATGCTGCGCGTCATCGATACCCGTTGGATGAACTACCTGCAGGAGATGGATTACCTCAAGACCGGCATCGGCCTGCGTGGCTTTGGTCAGCGCGACCCGTTGGTCGAGTACAAGACCGAGGCCTACGGCGCGTTCCAGATGCTCGTCGACACCATGTACGAGGATTACCTGCGCACCGTCCTGCGCATCGAGATCAAGGCCGCCCCGCACGCCGCGGAGCATAAGGAGGACCCCGCGCTCGAGGGTGCGCGCTTCTCCGGCCCCGCCGATGTCGATGGCGACAACGGCAACTCGGTGCTGCGCAAGCAGGCACAGGTGCAAGCTCGTACGGCCGTCCAGGGAGGCCCGGCTGCTGTCAACAACGGCGGCAAGGTGACCACCTACCGCAAGGACGAGAGCGACGACCCGTACGTCAACGTTGGTCGCAATGACCTTTGCCCCTGCGGCAGCGGTAAGAAGTTCAAGTACTGCCACGGCAGGAATCGTTAATGGCCGAGGCTTTAGAGGTAACGCCCGCCGAGCTGGACGCGTTTGCGGACCGGCTCGGCGAGGTCGAGTCGTATCTTCATTTGGACGAGAAGCGCACGCGCGTGACCGAGCTCGAGGCCAAAAGCGTGGCCCCCGGCTTTTGGGATGACGCCGACGCCGCTCGCGCCACCATGGAGGAGATCGCTCGCGCCAAGGAAGATATCGCTGCCGTGGATACCGCGCGCGGCGAGCTATCTGACGCCCGCGCGGCGCTGGAACTTGCCGAGGAGATGGGCGACGACCCCGATGCCGTCGCATTGCGCGAGGAGGCTGCCACTACGGCAGAACGCCTGGCCCGAGCTATCGACGAGCTCGAGCTTTCGAGCTGGTTTACCGGTGAGTTCGATCACGGCGACGCGATTGTGACCATCAAGCCCGGACAGGGTGGCCTGGAGGCGCAGGACTGGACCTTCATGCTCTTTAAGATGTACATGAAGTACTGCCAGCGTCGCGGCTGGAAGGTCACCATTAACGACTGCCCCGCGGCTGAGGTCATCGGCATCGACCGTGCGACCTTTACCGTCGAGGGCAAGGACGCGTTTGGCATGCTGCGCGCCGAGGCCGGCGTCCACCGTCTGGTGCGCATTAGCCCCACCGATGACAAGAGGCGCCGCCAGACCACGTTTGCCGGCGTTGAGGTCATCCCCGTGCTGCCTGACGATATCGACATCGAGATTAGTCCCGACGATATCCGCGTGGACGTGTATCACGCGAGCGGCCCGGGCGGCCAGGGCGTCAACACCACCGACTCCGCTGTGCGCGTGACGCATTTTCCCAGCGGTATCGTGGTCACGTGCCAAAACGAGCGCAGCCAGATTCAGAACAAGGCCGCGTGCATGCAGATTCTCAAGGCCCGTCTGTACGAGATCGAGCTCGAGAAGCGTGCCGAGGCGCTCGACGAGATTCGTGGACCCAAGACCACGATCGGTTTTGGTAACCAGATTCGCAGCTACGTGCTCTACCCGTATCAGATGGTCAAGGACCTGCGCTCGGGTGTGGAGACCAGCAACGTCGAGGCCGTTCTCGACGATGGCGATCTGGATCCGTTTGTGATCGGCTACCATCGCTGGGCAACCGGCAACGCAGATGCGGAAGGCTCGGACGCCTAGGCACATGGTTGGCTCTGGGTCGATGCAAGCACTTCGCAGGGGGTGGTATTTGCTCGGTGAATCGGTAGAATCGAATACAGCAAGAAGTTCAAAGCGCACTCGTTTGGGTGCGCTTTTTTGAGGGAGGCAGCATGGCATATCGTCTGGACATCAAGCGCATTCTTTCGATGAACTTCTTTCATGACTTGCCCAAGATCATGTTTGGCTGCGCCCTGGCAGCTATCGCAACGGACTTGTTTTTGATCCCCAACGGCCTTGCCGCCGGCGGCGTTACGGGCCTCGCCACCATTATTCAGGCGGTCGGCGCCTCGCATGGCATATCGCTTCCCGTCGGTATCCAAACCATTGTGATGAATGCCTTGCTGCTGCTGGTCGTTATGCGCGAGGGTGGCATGTTCTACGTGGTGCAGACGGCGACGGGTTTTGTGCTGCTGGGCTTTTTCACCGACCTGTTCGCTCCGTTTGTGGCGCCGCTGGCACATGCCGATCTGATGCTGCCCGCTATGTGGGGCGGCATTATCACGGGCATCGGCTACGGCATGGTGCTGCGCGCCGGTGCCAACACCGGCGGCTCCGACACGATCGGCCAGATCATCTCGCGCAATACGTCGCTACCGGTGGGCTCGACCGTCATGGCGATCGATGTCGCCGTGTGCGCGCTCTCGGCTCCGGTCTTCTCGGTCGAAAACGCGCTGTATGCAGGCCTTTCGATGGTCATTAGCGGTTATGTGATCGATGCTGTGGTCGACGGCGGCAACAGACGCCGTATGGTACTCATCATCTCGGACAAGTTTCCCGATATCGCGGCCGACATCATGTATGGCCTGGGCCGCGGCTGCACCAAGTTTAAGGCGACCGGTATGTACTCGGGCGCCGAGAAACCGGTGATCATGGTCATCGTGAGCCGTCGCGAGCTCAACACGCTCAAGACGATCGTGCGCGAGCGCGACCCGCGCGCCATCGTGACCGTGGCCGACGTTACAGAGACCTTCGGCGAGGGCTTCAAGGACATTAACGCGTAGGGCCGACTGCGTTCCATCCAAAAGACGTTCACATTGATAAACCGTTTCATCAGCGGTTCTGCCTGCTCAATTGTTCAAATAATGATAAATACTCTGGTAAAGCTTCCAGTTTCCAGCATAATGAATGACGTACGTGCATCGCGGCTGGGTTGGGACGACCTTCTGTGCCGTGCGCATCTTGTCTAAAGAGGATGAAAGGAAGGCACAATGAGCGACGAAGAGCTCAAAAAGGTTGCCAACGAGGTAAGGAAGGGCATCGTCACCGGCGTGCACGCTGCCAAGTCCGGCCATCCGGGCGGTTCGCTCGGCGCTGCCGACATCATGACCT
>DBFBFY010000153.1:0-6083 GCA_048201615.1 Collinsella sp. | reverse complement strand
CGCGTTGGTCGCCGAGGGCATCCAACAGATGCGCGTGACGGCTCGTCCCGGCTACATTGCGCTTGCAGCGCTCGCCAAGGCCGACCTTTCTACCATTACGGCGGACGGTCTATCGTTCTCGCTCATTCCCCGCTTAAACGCCGCCGGCCGCATGGCCGATCCCAAGCTGGCGCTCGACCTGCTGCTTGCCCGCGATCCTATCGAGGCATGTGCACTGGCGGCCGAGCTCGAGGAGATCAACCGTCAGCGTCGCGAGATTGAGGCGGAGCTCACGCGTGATGCCATGGCAAAGGTCGAGGAGACCTATGATGGCGGTCGCGCAATCGTCGTGGGTGGCGAGGGCTGGCACGAGGGCGTTAAAGGCATCGTGGCGAGCCGCCTTACCAACCGATATCACGTGCCGGCGTTGCTCTTCTCTATCGAGGACGGTATAGCACGTGGCTCGGGTCGCTCGGTGGGCAAGGTCAACCTGTTCGAAGCCGTCGAGCGCTGCTCCGACCTGCTGATTCGCCGCGGCGGACATGCCGGTGCGGTGGGCGTGACCATCGAGGCGTCTAAGCTCGATGAGTTTCGTCGTCGCCTTTCCGCCGTGTTGTCCGAGCTTCCCGCCGAGGACTTTGAGGACACCGACGAGGTTGCCGCCACGGTTGACCTTTCCGAATTGAATATCGAGACCATCGAGCAGATTTCCCGCCTTGAGCCGTTTGGCCAGGGTAATAAGGTGCCGCTGCTGGCTGCCGAGGGCGTGACGATGTGCGATCGCGCCGTGGTGGGCAAGACCGGCGAGCATATGCGCTTCGTGGCGACGGATGGCGCCGCGAGCGTGCCGGCCATCATGTTTCGTGTGCCGCAGATCTATAGGCTTATCAATTGCGACAGCGCTGTCGACTTGGTGTTCGAGGCCGTTGCCGAGCATTGGCAAGGTCGCGTAAAGCCAAAGCTCATGATTAAGGATGTCTTGGTCCGCGATACCACGGCGCCCAGCGTTGACGACCCGGCATGTGAGCTTCGCCGCGGCGTACAACCGGCGGATTCTGGACTGCGCCTGGAGTCGCGTAAACGCGAGACGCTTGCCCAGCTTTCCTATACCGAGCTCACGCGCTCACTCATTCACAGCTTTATCGGATCGAACCAGCCGCACCGCGCGCAGGTCGAGGCGCTCGATGCCCTGGCCGATCACCAAAGTGTTCTGGCCGTTATGGGAACGGGGCGCGGCAAGTCTCTTATCTTCCATGTGCATGCCGCGCGCGAGGCGGTTCTTCGCGGGCGTGCGAGTATCTTTGTCTATCCGCTGCGCGCGCTCGTTGCCGACCAGGCCTATCACCTCTCGTCGACGATGGCCGTGCTCGGCATTGGCGTAGGCGTGCTGACCGGCGAGACCGTGGAAGCCGCGCGCGATGACGTGTTTGCCGGCCTGGCTTCGGGTCGCACCGGCATCGTTCTCACGACGCCTGAGTTCCTTTCCATCCATTGCGATCGCTTTGCGCGTTCTGGACGTATCGGCTTTGTCGTTATCGATGAGGCACACCATGCCGGCCTTGCCAAGGGCGGTGACCGGAGCGCATACCTCGACATGCCCGATATTCTCAAGGCCCTGGGCAACCCCGTTGTCATGGCCGCGACTGCCACCGCAACGGCTCCGGTTGTGGCCGAGCTCGCCCGCGTGCTACCGATTACCCGCACGGTGGTTGACGAGACGGTGCGCGAGAACTTGCAGCTCGAGGATGACCGAGACCTTGCGAGCCGCGAAAATCGCCTGGTGTCGATCGTGGCGACGGGGGAGAAGACCGTTATCTATGTGAACTCACGCGACCAGTCCGTGGCGCTTGCCAAGACGTTGCGCAAACGCGTGCCCGACTGTGCGACCCAGATCGCGTTCTATAACGCCGGGCTTGCGCGCTCCGATCGCCGCCGTGTTGAGGAAGCCTTTAGAGACGGAAGTCTCAGCTGCATCGTTTCAACCTCGGCCTTCGGTGAGGGCGTCAACCTGCCCGATATCCGTCATGTCGTGCTCTACCACATGCCGTTTGGCGCGATTGAGTTTAACCAGATGAGCGGCCGTGCCGGCCGCGATGGACAGCCCGCCGTGATTCACCTGCTCTATTCGTCGCGTGACGCTCGTATTAATGAGCGCCTGCTCGATTGTTACGCGCCCGAGCGCGATGAGCTTGTCACGCTCTATCGAGCGCTGCAGACCATGTGGCGCTCCAACCGTGGCAAGACGGGGGACGATTCATTCTGCGCAAGCGATATCGACATTGCGCAGATGTGTCTTGCCATCGATGCCCGCACGCCGGTCGACGAGCGCTCGGTGGAAAGCGGCCTGGGAATCTTCGAAGAACTCGGTTTCTGCCGCGTTTCGGGGTTTGACGATACGCGTCGCATCGCGATGGCGGAAAACCCCGGTCGCGTGCAATTAAGCAGGTCAATTCGCTATTTGGAGGGCTTGCGCTCGCGCATGGAGTTCACGGCTTTTCGGAGTTGGGCACTCGATTCGTGCGCTTCTGATATGCTAGCCAAAGTTAACCGCCCGATCGTACCGCGGGCCTAGGGGAAGGGGACCTCGATGGACGCCGCAGCCCGTACCGCCCATGATTCCACCCTCCACCCGTTTTCGGAGATGGAGCACTATAAGCATGCCGATGAGCTGCCGCCCGAGATTATGGCGGATAGCTACGACAAGCTGGAGCGTCTGTGCCTCAAATATATGAACGCGGACGACTTCTCCAAGGTGGAGCAGGCCTACTGCTTTGCTGCCGAGAAGCACTGCAACCAAAAGCGGCGCTCGGGCGAGATGTACATTAACCATCCCGTCGAGGTAGCTATCATTCTGGCCGACCTCAAGATGGACTGCGATGTGGTGTGCGCCGCGCTGTTGCACGATACCGTCGAGGATACCGAGACCTCGCTTACCGATGTTTCCGGCCTGTTTGGCGATACGGTGGCCGAGCTCGTCGATGGCGTGACCAAGCTCACCAACATCGAAGTCGACAGCATGGACGAGAAGCAGGCCCTCACGCTGCGCAAGATGTTCCTTGCCATGTCCAAGGACATCCGCGTCATCATCGTCAAACTCGCCGACCGCCTGCATAACATGCGCACGCTTGCCGCCCTGCGCGAGGACCGCCGTCTGTTTAAGGCGCGCGAGACCATGGACGTATACGCGCCTCTGGCCGACCGCCTGGGCATGAGCTCTATCAAGTGGGAGCTCGAGGACCTGTCCTTCTTCTACTTGGAGCCCGATGCCTACCAGCGCATCGCGCGCATGGTAGCCGAGTCGCGCGAGGTTCGCGAGCGTTATCTGGCCGAGACCATCAAGACGCTCACCGATGAGCTCAATCGCATTGGTCTTGAGGGCTTTCAGATCAACGGTCGTTCCAAGCACTATTGGTCCATCTATCAAAAGATGAAGCGCAAGGGCAAGGAGTTCTCCGAGATTTACGACCTGGTGGCGCTGCGCGTCATCACTCATTCGGTGCGCGATTGCTATTCCACGCTTGGTGCCGTGCATACCTTGTGGCATCCCATGCCCGGTCGCTTTAAAGACTATATCGCCATGCCCAAGGTCAATAACTACCAGTCGCTCCATACGACGGTTATCGGCCCCACGGCCCGCCCGCTCGAGATTCAGATTCGAACCTATGAGATGCACGAGCAGGCCGAGTACGGCATTGCCGCCCACTGGCTCTATAAGAAGTCGGGCGGATCGTCTGCGTCTAAGACCAATGATGCCCAGCGTCTAGACGACCAGATTAACTGGCTCAAGCATTCACTCGATTGGGCGGCGTCTGACGAGATCACCGATGCCAAGGAATACTTGCACTCGCTGAAGGTCGACTTGTTTGACCAGGAGATTTTTGTCTTTACGCCCAAGGGCGAGGTCATGGCGCTTCGTGCCGGCTCTACACCGCTCGACTTTGCCTACGCCGTTCATACCGAGGTCGGTAACCACTGTGTCGGCGCCAAGATCAACGGTGCGGTGGCGCCGCTCACGCACGAGATCAAGACGGGTGACCGTGTCGAGATCCTGACCAACAAGAGCTCTAAGCCGTCGCGCGATTGGCTCAAGATCGTCAAGACGCCTTCGGCCAAGTCAAAGATTCGCCGTTACTTCGCCGCCGCGACCAAAGACGATGACGCTGCTGCCGGCCGCGATATACTGGCTAAGGACCTGCGCAAGCGCGGGTATGGCATCTCTACGCCGCGATCCACGCGTGCGCTCAACGCCGTGGCGGAGCAGTTTAACTTCAAGCAGCTCGAGGACCTTTTTGCAGCCGTTGGCGCGGGCAAGGTCGCCCCGCGCGCTGTGGGCAATAAGGTCGAGCAAATCTTGGACCCCAAGCCCGAGGAACAGCTCACCAAGGCCGAGGCTATCGCCGAGGTCGTCAAGCAGCCTGCCCGCGGCTCCAACCGCAAGCCGCAAAAGCGCGGCAAGAGCGCGAGCAACGGCATTATCGTCAAGGGCGAGAGCAACAGCGGTCTGCTGGTCCGTCTGGCGCATTGCTGCAATCCGGTGACGGGCGACGATATCGTCGGCTTCATCACGCGCGGCCGAGGTGTCTCGGTGCATCGTGCCAACTGCCCCAACGTCAAGGGCCTCATGGAGCACCCCGAGCGCATGATTGACGTAGAGTGGGATGGTGCTGCCGATACGCTTTTCCAGGTCGAGATTGTGGTCGAGTGCCTGGATCGTATGGGCCTGCTCAAGGACGTCACCATCGCCATTGGCGATGCAGGCGGCAATATCCTTTCCGCCGCCACCTCGACCAACCGCGAGGGCATTGCGACCCTGCGTTTTATGGTCGAGATCTCGGACGCGAGTGGTCTGGATCCGCTGCTGGCATCGATTAGCAGCGTCGACTCGGTCTACGATGCACGCCGTTTGATGCCTGGCGAGGGTGGGGCTCAGCTCAAGCGTCGCGTATAGGCGTGACGAGCGCGCGACAGTAATGATATTGGTTACGTTCGGGGCATCGTTTGATGCCTCGACGTTTATAGAAGGAGGGCGCACGCATGGACGCTGCGGCTTTGGACTTAACCCCTCGGGGTACGGCTTCGATTGAGGTGCTTGTAAACGGGCCCATCCAGACCAACAGTTACGTCGTTATTTCGAGTGGCGAATGCTTGATTATCGATCCCGCTTGGGAAGGCGAAAACCTCGTTGCGCACATCCGAGCCGAACACCCTGGCGTGCATGTGCTCGGTTCCGTCTGCACGCACGGTCATGCCGACCATGTTGGCGGTGTAGCCGGAGTTCGGGCCGCCGTTGGCGCTGACGCCTTGTACGAGCTGTGTGTTAAGGATGCGACTGTGCCGCATGCGAATATAGAGGAGCAGCGAGTGATGTGGGGCATCGAGACGCCCGATCCGGGCGAGCCGACGCGGCTGCTTGCCGAGGGCGATACCATTGAGCTAGGCGACATTTGCCTGCAGGTTATCGAGGCGCCCGGGCATACGCCGGGTGGCATTGTCTTGTTTGCTGCCACCGAGCAGGGGAACATTGCCTTTGTGGGCGATACACTATTCCCGGGCAGCCACGGCCGTACCGACCTTTCCGGCGGAGACGAGGCGGCGATTCTGCGCTCGCTCTCCAAGCTCGCCCGGCTTCTCCCGCCCGATACCGTTTGCCTAACCGGCCATGGCGATTCGACCACTGTGGCACGCGAGCTTATGCAGAACCCTTTCATGCAGATGTAGCTTTGCAGTCAGCTTCTGAAGCATGAGAAGCGTCCAAACGTCAAGATATTTTCCCCAACGGGTCGATTCCGTAGGGCAAACGGTCAAAAAAAGTCTGTTTGGACGATATTCGTGAACAAACGAACGTTTATGCTCGGATACGCCGTGGTAAAATCACAGGCGTTATCGGAGCAACCTTACAGGAGGTTTCTTTTATGCTCGTCAACGCAGCAGACATGCTCAAGAAGGCCGAGGCCGGCAAGTACGGTCTCGGTGCCTTCAACACCAACAACCTCGAGTGGACCCTGGCTATTCTCCAGGCCGCCGAGGAGGCCAAGTCTCCGCTGATCCTTCAGTGCACCGCTGGTGCCGCTAAGTGGATGGGCGGTTTCAAGGTCTGCGCCGAC
>DBFBFY010000152.1:0-8293 GCA_048201615.1 Collinsella sp. | reverse complement strand
TATCGCTGCCATTCCCGTTATCGGTGTAGTGCTTTCGCTGGTGGAGGGCGTGGCGCTTGGTGCCGCAGGCTCGTACTCCTACTATGGCTCCTATGCGCTCGAGGCTGCGCTGTTCGGTTCGCTCGGCCTGCTTGTCCTGGCTATGATTGCCACGGCAGTCTTGGGGGTCTTCTTTAAGATGTTCGCCGACATTGCCGTGATGCACTTTGCGGTGACCGGGCGCGTTGAGAGCGCGTTTTCGCTCGACAAGGTCTGGGCGGCGTTTAAGCACAACAAGACCAAGCTGTTCTGCGCTTCGTTCCTTCCCGAGTTTTTGACGGGCCTGGTTTCCAACGCCATTACGTGGATCTTGACAGCTGTCTTTGGTGCCATCGCCGGAATTGGCGCGTACGGCTATTACTATCGCCCCACGGGTATCGAGGCGATTGTTACCGCCGGTGGTGTCACGCTCGTATTGTTCCTGGTGCTGATTGCATTCGTCACGGTGTTCCTTACGGTCTTTGGCAAGATGCTCAAGCACCGTGCCGTTGGCTATTGGGCTGCACGTTATGCAAGCGAATGGGCCGATGAGGACAAGGACGACGTTTTGACTTTTGTGCTCCCGGGTGAGAAGAAGCCTGCTCCTGCGGGATTCAATCCCACGGCAGCCACTGGTGCTGCGCCTGCCCCGGCACCCGCGCCTGCACCTGCCCCGGCACCCGCGCCTGCCCCTGCCCCGGCACCTGCTCCTGTCCCCGCACCGGCGTCCGAGGCGACGCCTGCGGAGCCCGATTGGGATGCCGTTGCCACGCCGGCGGATGAGCCGGGCGATAATCCTGCTGCCGAAAACAATCAAACCGAATAGCCGGTCGAGGCGCCCTGGGCAACTGAGCCCGGGGTGCCTTTTTCTACTGCGAAAGCAAGAAAATGCCTGGGAAAACGGTTGCAGCAAAATTTCTCGGAAATTGGTCAATGTTGCGCAACAACGTCGCGGCTATTGTTGAGAACGTAGACGTGTAAGGTTTGAAGGCGTGCGACGCCTTAGGAAAAGGAGAGGCTCATGTTCTGTCCCACTTGTGGTTCTCCCATTTCGGATGATGCCAAATTCTGCCCTGTTTGCGGATCCGCCGTTGGTGCCGCTTCTGCCGCTCCGGCCCCGCAGCCCCAGCCCGCTCCGGCCCAGGCTATTCAGCCCGTGCCCCAGCCTCAGCAGCAGTACACCGGTCAATACGCCCAACAGTCCGCATCCGCTCCGATGGGCTATGGCCCCATTAAGGCTGACCGCAGCCTGATCGGCTGGCTGCTGCTCTCTCTTGTGACCTGCGGTATCTATTCGTTCTACTTCCTGTATTGCTTGGCACGCGACGTCAACACGTTGTGTCAGGATGACGGCGATTACACGCCGGGTCTGGCGGAATTCATCCTTCTATCGTTTGTGACCTGCGGCTTCTACGCGTACTACTGGTATTACAAGATTGGCAACCGCCTGCAGGCCAACGCTCCTCGCTACGGCCTGGTGTTCCAGGAAAACGGCACCACCGTTCTTCTGTGGCAGATCTTCGGCGCGCTCCTGTGCGGCCTTGGTCCCATCTTCGCTATGAACATCATCATCAATAATACCAATGCCATGGCAACGGCTTACAACACTCGCCTTGGCGCTCGTGCCTAACAATAAGGGCGGCGTGAACAGCTCCCAGGGACATAGGGGCACGGCAGAGCTCCTTCGCCGCGCCCTTTTTTGCACCGGCGCGCTCTTTGTCGCCTGGCTCGCGCTCTACCTGCTCGATATCGGCTGCATTTTTCGAATGATGACGGGCGCTCCTTGTCCGGGATGCGGCATGACGAGGGCGTGGCTGGCGGCGCTGCGTCTCGATTTTGCGGCGGCCTTTGCCTACCATCCGCTGTTTTGGGTGGTGCCGATTGCGTTTGTGCTCGCGTTCGTGCGCGAGGAGGTGGCATCGAGCAAGCTAAAGCGTGGTGTCGACATTGCAGTCACCGTGTTGTGCATGCTGGTCATCGCCGTATGGATCGTGCGCCTCATCAATCCGGTAGATGCCGGCCTACTCTTTGGCGGCCATGCGCCCGCCGGAGTCCCCGACGACATCATCCACCTCGAACCCCCACGCTGGCTCACCATCCTTCGCTCTTTCCTGTCGTGACGGAGGACGCGCTAGAAAAGCGGTCGACACATAAGCGGGGGCGAACGTTGAGATAACGTTCGCCCCCGCTTTGCTCTAGCCAGGTTGTTATGGGTGGGCGTGATGGCTACTCGTCGCGCTTCTCCTCGTGGCGAGCGGCAGCCCGCGCATCGTGGATGCCCTTGATTGCAGCATGGCGAGCGGTGCGAGCATCGTGCATGGCGTCGCGCGCCTCAGCGGCTGTTGCCTTGGCAGAGCGCAGCTTGGCGGCCAAGTCGGGGTTGGTCTCGGCAACCGCGGCGATCGTGGGGCCGTCGAGCTCCTCTTGCGTGGGCTCGGCCAAAAAGTCGATAGCATACTGGGCGGCCACCATGGAGCCCTTTGCCAGCACGGTCTCGTCGATCTTGTAGAAGCAGGAATGTTGGGCGTACGTGGCACCAATCTTGGGGTTGCGCGTACCTACAAAGGCGAGCACGCCCGGCACGCGGCGCAGGTACTCCGAAAAATCCTCGCCCGAAAGCGTGCCACGGTAATGGCCTTGACCGGTGGGGCCCAGGCATTTGATTACAGCCTGACGGCAGCGCTCGCTCGAGGCGACCTCGTTTTCGACCTTGTAGTTGGCGATGGTGTAGTCAGTGAGCTCTGCCTCGGCGCCCAGAGCTGCCGCGGTATGCTCCACGATGCGGCGCATAAGCTCCGGCATTTCCTCGTGGGTCGAATCTCCGTAGGTGCGCACCGTGCCGGCGAGGTAGGCCGTGCCGGCGATAACGTTGCGCGCGGTGCCGCCGTGCAGCTCGCCGACGGTGATGACAGCCGGCTCGTAGGGGCTAATCTCGCGCGAGACGATGGTCTGCAGGGCGTTGACGATCTCTGCCGCAACCATAACGGCGTCGTGGCCGCGCTGGGGCATGGCGCCATGGCACGAGGTGCCGCGGACGTCGATGCGGAACCAGTCGGTATTTGCCATGCGTGGGCCGGGCTCGCAGCTTACGGTACCGGCGTCGACCTCGCTCCAGATGTGCGCGGCGTAGGCGCCATCGACGCCGTCGAGCACACCCGTGCCAATCATGAGTTTGGCGCCCTGGCCGTTTTCCTCGCTGGGCTGGAATACGATGCGAATCTCGCCGTGGATGTCATCGGTCATGTGGCGCAGAATCTGCAACGTGCCGAGCATCATGGCGATATGGCAGTCGTGACCGCAGGCGTGCATGCAGCCCTCATTGACGCTGGCGAACTCCTCGCCGGTCTGCTCAGTGACGGGCAGGGCGTCGATATCGGCGCGCAGCAGGATGCGGCGGCGCGGCGTGCCGTCCTCGCGGTAGGCATCCGGCGCGGTGCCGCGAAGCGTCGCCACCAGGCCCGTCTTGAGCGGACGCTCGTAGGGGATATTCATGGCGTCGAGCTGGTTGGCGATGTCGGAAGTCGTGCGCTCCTCGGCAAGGCTCAGCTCCGGGTGCTTATGGAAGTGCCGGCGCTGCTTGATGATGTAGGGTTCAAACTCGGCGGCGATATCCTGGATGGCCGCGGTGACGTCGCCTGCCGCGCGAACCTCGGTTGCCGCCATAATCTGCTGTGCCTTGGTCTTCGTCATGGTCGATTTGCTCCTTGCTGGCTCGATCGCAAAATCGTACAGGCTCTCTCCAGTATGCCACCTGCCGCTAGGGCTGGTAAAGTTGCCGTTTGCCGCTTGGGATTTTGTTACAGGGGCGGGGGAGTACACTCGGGGGTGTTGAATTTCCTGCCAGAGATGGGGATGCCCATGCAACATATCGATCGGATTATCTGCTCCAAGAACGTTTTTACCGCCCAAGACGGTATCGATGCCGCCCGCGAGCTGGCGATTGCCATTGCAGGCGATCGTATCGTCGCGGTCGACGCGCCCGATGACGTGATTGCCGCCGCACCTGCCGCCACGCCGGTGGTCGATTACGGCGAGCAGTTCATCTGTCCCGGTTTCCATGACGCGCACCTGCACTTCTTCCATACCTCGGTCGGTTCCTCGCCGTATATGCTCATGGATATGGGCACGTCAGAGGCGGCACTGGTGCAGCATGCGCTCGAGTTTTCCCAAGGCTTGCCCGATGACGCCTGGGTCGTGACCCAGGGCTGGCGCGATTACCGCTGGGATCCGCCCGAGCACCCTACCAAGGCCTCCCTCGACGCCGCCTTCCCCGATCGCCCCTGTGTTATGTATTCGGGCGATGGGCATACCCTGTGGCTCAACAGCCGCGCACTCGAAGCCCTCGGCGTGACGCGCGACAGCGAGCCTCCGGCGGGTGGCAGTTATGACAAAGACTCAAACGGTGAACTTACGGGTATCGCCCACGAGGCAGCTGCTATGCAGCTGCTGCCGCGCTGCCTGGAGTGGCTGGGCGAGGACCGCATCGCGAGCGCTTACGCCGACCAGATGAAGCGTATGGCCGAGCAAGGCATCACCTCGATCTGCGATATGTCGCTCATGCCCATGCCGGGTTGCGACTTTATTCGCGACGATGTTTACGACAAGCTGCAAGCCGCCGGCAAACTGGGCATCCGCGCCCATCTGTTTCCCACGCTGCTGGATGACCAATCGCGCTTGGAAGAACTCCAGACCCGATACGCGAACAACGCGCTGCTCTCGGCGCCAGGCTTTAAACAGTTCTTCGACGGCGTGTCGAGCGAGCATACCGCATACCTCACTGAGCCCTATACCAACCCGCGCTTCCCGGGCGACCAGGGTCGCCTGACGGTTCCTGTCGAGCGCATGCGCAAGTTGGTTCTGGCGGCAGCCGAGCGTGGCCACACCGTGCGCATCCACGTTATCGGCGACGGTGCCATCCATGCTGCGCTCGATATCTTTGAGGAGGCGGCAGAGCTCTACGGTCTGCCCCCGCACGGCCATAATACGCTTGAGCATTTGGAGAATCTGCTGCCTCAGGATATCGATCGTCTGCGCAAACTCAACGTCATTGCCTCGAGCCAGCCTTGCCACATCACGCTCGACCCGGGTGGCCCGGAGCGCGACCTGGGCCTGGAACGCAGCCGCATCATGTGGCCGTTCGCAACTTATCAGCAGCGCGGCATCCGTCAAGCTTTCGGTACCGACAGTCCCATCACGGCCGTTACCAGCATGAACGTGCTTTACACGGCCATCACGCGTCAAGACCCCCGCAGCCACTGGCCCGAGGGTGGCTGGTTGCCGAGCGAGCGTATCGACGCGGCAACGGCCCTGCGCAACTACACGCTTGGCAGCGCGTACGCAGCGGGCGACGAGCAAAACCTCGGCAGCCTGGAACCCGGCAAATACGCCGACCTGGTAGTCCTGGACCAAAACCCGCTCACCATTGACCCCCAAGAACTCCAGGACACCAAAGTTCAGGCCACCTACCTGGCAGGCAACTTAATCTACGAACGTTAACCCCACATCCCACCCCTCAGTTGCGGTGAAATAGTTCCTAAAATCGGCCTTCAAGCCCAAAAACAGGAACTATTCCACCGCAACTTAAAAGAGTGCGTCCCAACAACGTGCCCCTATCTTGTGCATTCCATCTGCATCGCCATTTTGCTGCACTGACTTTTCTGAATGCCGGGCCCGAGTTAGTTAACCTGCCTCCCGTGTGGCTCCGGAGGGGCGGGGCATAAGGTTTATCGCGAGTTCCGCACGAGCCGAAGGCCACTTAATGTGGCCTTCGTGCGAGCAGGACTGCCTGAGCAGGAAACCTTATGCCCCGCCCCTCCGGCGCCACACGGGAGCCGCTGCTAAGTTATCCCCCGGCATTCAGAAAATCTAAGTGCCAAAAAATAAGATTTTTTGACTCTGTGTTGTATAACCCGCCATTCGTGGGTACCATTCAACGCGTACGCAAACAAAAAGGGTTAACCCGCGCGGTATGACCGCGCAGCCCACAAAGGAGGAAACAAGCATGTCGTCTTTGAAGCCGCTTGCAGATCGCGTCCTGGTCAAGCCCGACGAGGCAGAGCAGAAGACCGCTTCTGGTCTGTACATCGCCAGCAACGCTCAGGAGAAGCCGCAGCGCGGCACCATCGTTGCCGTTGGCGCCGGTAAGGTCAATGACAAGGGCGAGCGCATCCCCATGGACGTTCAGGTCGGCGACGTTGTCATCTACGGTAAGTTCGGTGGCAACGAGGTCAAGGTCGACGGCGAGAAGTATCTGCTGATGCGCGCCGACGACATCTACGCCGTCGTCGAGGCCTAGTCTCGTCAGAATCTCTGATTCGTCTTTGAACGCGTCCGCCGCATAGGACTCGGAAGCGGCGACGCGAGTCACATTTCTTTTGGAGGATTACCTACCATGGCAAAGAACATTACGTTCAACACCGATGCCCGCGCTAAGCTTGCCAAGGGCGTCAACACTCTGGCCGACGCCGTTACCGTCACCATGGGCCCCAAGGGCCGTTACGTCGCTCTGCAGCGCACGTTCGGTGCCCCGACCATCACCAACGACGGCGTTTCCGTCGCTAAGGAGATCGAACTCGAGGACAACATCGAGAACATGGGTGCTCAGCTTGTGAAGGAGGTCGCCACCAAGACCAACGACACCGTGGGTGACGGCACCACCACCGCAACCCTGCTCGCTCAGGCTATCGTCAACGACGGTCTGCGCAACGTCGCCGCTGGCGCCAACCCGCTGGCCATCCGTCGCGGCATCGACAAGGCTGTAAACGCCGCCGTCGCCGAGATGAAGAAGCAGGCCAAGCCGGTCGAGACCAAGGAGCAGATTGCTTCCGTCGGCACCATCTCCGCTGGTGACCCCGAGGTTGGCGAGAAAATCGCCGAGGCCATGGAGGTCGTGGGTAAGGACGGCGTCATCACCGTCGAGGATTCCCAGACGTTCGACATTACCATCGACACCGTCGAGGGCATGCAGTTCGACAAGGGCTATGTCTCCGCTTACTTCGTCACGGACAACGACCGCATGGAGGCCGTGATGAAGGATCCGTACATCCTCATTACCGACCAGAAGATCTCCAGCGTTCAGGACATCATGCCTGTTCTCGAGGCTGTCCAGCGCGCCGGCCGTGGCCTGCTCATCATCGCTGAGGACATTGACGGCGAGGCTCTGCCGACCCTGGTCCTCAACAAGATTCGTGGCGCTCTCAACGTCTGCGCCGTCAAGGCCCCGGGCTACGGCGATCGCCGCAAGCGCATCCTCGAGGACATCGCCGTCCTCACCGGTGGCCAGGCCGCTCTGGACGAGCTGGGCGTGAAGGTCGCTGACATCACCGCCGATATGCTCGGTACCGCTAAGTCCGTCACCATCTCCAAGGACAACACCGTCGTCGTCGGCGGCGCTGGCTCCAAGGAGGCCATCGACGCCCGCATCGCTCAGATCAAGGGCGAGATGGAGAACACCACCTCTGACTTCGACCGTGAGAAGCTCCAGGAGCGCCTGGCAAAGCTCTCCGGTGGCGTTGCCGTCATCAAGGTCGGCGCTGCTACCGAGTCCGAGCTCAAGGAGATCAAGCACCGCGTCGAGGATGCCCTGCAGGCTACCCGCGCTGCTGTCGAGGAGGGCATCGTCGCCGGTGGCGGCGTCGCCTTCATGGACGCTGCTCCTGCGCTCGACGCCGTTGAGCTTGACGACCCCGAGGAGAAGATCGGCGTCGATATCGTCAAGAAGGCTCTGACCGCTCCGGTCGCCACCATCGCCAAGAACGCTGGCTTTGAGGGTGCTGTCGTGGTCGACAAGGTTGCCGAGCTGCCTGCTGGCCAGGGCCTCAACTCTGCCAACGGCGAGTGGGGCGACATGATCGAGATGGGCGTCCTCGACCCCGTCAAGGTCAGCCGCGTCACCCTGCAGAACGCTGCTTCTGTCGCTAGCCTGATCCTCATCACCGAGGCCACCGTCTCCGATGTGCCCAAAAACACTCAGCTTGAGGACGCTATCGCTGCTGCCACCGCTGGTCAGCAGGGCGGCGGTATGTACTAAGGCCGACAAGGTCTAGAACTCCCACCGGGGATCCGGGGGCGTGACGGGGTTTCTCTCCGGAACGTCCTCGGACATGCAAAGAGGCTCCGCATCGCGCTTCGCGCTGCGGAGCCTCTTTGCGTCCTGACGCTCCTATTTGGCAAGGTGTTTTTTAGAATCCATTTTGCGCTCGGCCTCGAAGGCCTGCCTGTCCCAATCGAGCGGAAGTCCGGCCTCGACCCATGCCTCGTAGGCCCTCCTTATGGG
>DBFBFY010000151.1:0-2784 GCA_048201615.1 Collinsella sp. | reverse complement strand
CCGAGTTCATCGCCGATGGCCGCATGCCTGCCGTCCGCGAGTCCATCCGTCGCTCCAAGGCCGTCGACCACCTGGTCGAGAACGCCAAGGTGACCGAGGTCGACGAGACCGCCAAGGACGCCGAGTAATTCTCGCCACCTTTTCTGCGAGCGCATGGATGCGCCCGTGATGGGGTAAAGTTATAAGCCGGTTATCCGGTTGCTTCGTACGGTGCCAGCCAATGCATAGCATGCGGGCACCGTACGTTTATCTAGAACCACTATTGGTCCGCAAGAGAGAAATGGAGATGCGTATGATCGCTAAGTTCGATTCCGCCCTCGTGCCATACGTTATCGAGCAGACGCCGCGCGGCGAGCGCAGCTACGATATCTATTCGCGCCTGCTCAACGACCGCATCATCTTCTTGGGCGAGGAGATCAACTCCGTCAGCGCCAACCTGGTCGTTGCCCAGCTGCTGCATCTTGAGAGCCAGGATGCCGAGAAGGATATCTCGCTCTACATCAATTCGCCCGGTGGCGAGGTCTACTCCGGCCTGGCGATTCTGGACACCATGAACTTCATTAAGCCGCAGGTCTCCACCATTTGTGTCGGTATGGCCGCGTCTATGGCCGCCGTGCTGCTTTCGGCCGGCGCCAAGGGCAAGCGCTTCTGCCTGCCGCACTCCAAGGTCATGATTCACCAGCCCAGCGGCGGTGCTCAGGGCCAGCAGACCGAGATCGAGATCGTGGCCGAGGAGATCAAGAAGACCCGTCGCGAGCTCAACCAGATCCTGTCCGATGCCTCGGGCCAGCCGATCGAGAAGGTCCAGGCCGATACCGAGCGCGACAACTACCTGACCGCTGCCGAGGCCCTCGACTACGGCCTGATCGACCGTATCGTCACCTCGCGCGATCTTGCCGCGAAGGACGCCTAGGATGGCAGGTAACATGCAGGACAACTTTGACGAGAACGGCAACCCGATCCGCTGCTCCTTCTGCGGAAAAGAGCAGGGACAGGTCCGTCGTCTCGTAAAGGGCCCGACCAACATCTTTATCTGTGACGAGTGCGTCGCCGCCTGCTCCGAGATCCTTGAGGAGTCGCTGGCTTCGGACTTTATGGACGCCGCCCGCAAAGGCAATCTCCCGGGTTTCCTCAACGACCACGGCCAAGCTGCATCCCAGCCCGCCGTTGACCCCGAGGCCGAGGGCTTTGAGCTCGAGGACGACCGTCAGGTCATCACGCACGTGCCGACGCCGCATGAGATCTATGACGAGCTTTCGGCCTATGTTATGGGCCAGGAGGACGCCAAGCGCGCCATGTCGGTGGCCGTGTACAACCACTACCGTCGCGTGATCGAGGGCGGCGCTGCGGTGTCCGCTCTTGACGAGGCATCGGGCATGGGCGCCCAGTTTGATGACAATATGGACGAGGTGGAGCTCGCCAAGTCCAACATCTTGCTGCTTGGCCCCACCGGTACCGGTAAGACGCTGCTGGCCCAGACGCTCGCGCGCATCCTCGAGGTGCCGTTTGCCATCGCCGACGCCACCGCGCTCACCGAGGCTGGCTACGTTGGCGAGGACGTGGAGAACATCCTGCTCAAGCTCATCAACGCCGCCGATGGCGACATTGAGCGCGCGCAGGTGGGCATCATCTACGTGGACGAGATCGACAAGATCGCCCGCAAGGCCGAGAACCTCTCCATCACCCGCGATGTTTCGGGCGAGGGCGTTCAGCAGGCGCTGCTTAAGATTCTTGAAGGTACGGTGGCAAGCGTTCCGCCCACCGGCGGCCGCAAGCATCCCCAGCAGGAGCTGCTGCAGATCGATACGACCAACATCCTGTTTATCTGCGGCGGTGCCTTTGTGGGTCTGGACAAGATCATCGCCGATCGCGTGGGCAACAAGGGTGTGGGCTTTAACTCCGAGATCGCCGGCCCCACCTCGGTCGACGAGAACGACCTGCTGCGCCAGGTGCTCCCGCAGGACCTCAACGCCTTTGGCATGATCCCCGAGTTTGTGGGACGTACGCCCGTCGTCACCCAGACGCAGGCGCTCGACGAGGATGACCTGGTGTCGATCCTGACCGAACCCAAGAACGCCGTGGTCCGTCAATACCGTAAGATGTTCCAGCTCGAGGACGTTGAGCTTGAGTTTGAGGACGCCGCCCTGCACGAGATCGCCCGCATGGCGCTCGCCCGCAAGACCGGCGCCCGCGGCCTGCGCTCCATCTGCGAGGACGTTCTGCAGCAGACGATGTTCGACCTTCCCAGCGAGGAGGGCGTTGCCAAGGTCGTCGTAACCGAAGCCGCCGTCAAGGGCGAAGAACAGCCCCAGCGTATCTACGGGTAAATAGCTTGAATTCAGGCCCCGCGGCAACCACCGCGGGGCCTGCCTTTTAGGGGCAGGTTTATCTTGGTCGGTTTTTATATGGGCAAATGTCGTTTCCCCTGATAAAACCTACCAAAATAAACCTGTCCCTTTTCGGCAGGTATGCCTGTGCTATTCTGTGAGATTGTCAAGTTAGTACCTTCAGACTGAAGTAATCGATACCTAAGGCGTGTCCGCCTGCTTGGTTTTCGTAGATTCCGCACGAGCCGAAGAGCACTAAATGTGCTCTTCGTGCGAGCCAGGACCTGACCGAGCGAAAACCAAGCAGGCGGACACGCCGGCGGGACAGGGAGAGATATATGGAAGAAATGCCCAAGAACTACGATCCGTCGACCAACGAGCCGGCGATCCTGCAGAAGTGGCTCGACGGCGGCTACTACAAGCGCCGTGAGGGCGTGGGCGACTGCACCGTCACCAT
>DBFBFY010000150.1:0-9569 GCA_048201615.1 Collinsella sp. | reverse complement strand
GTTCACGATGGATATCGCCACACAGCTGTACGGCTCGCTCGCCTACGATTGGGTGGGCAAAACCTGGGGTAACAACAACGACCCCGCATACGGCAATATTAAGGCCCTCTTCCAGGTAAGAACCGACCTCAATTGGACCGAGCAGTTTACCCTAGGACCGGTGCAGTTTTTCCTAAACGTCAACCCCTGGGTGCTGGCGAAGCTGGCGCTCGCCGTGGGTGCCCACACGCACGGCAGCGGCGCGGCGTTTTTTAAAAACATTTCGCTCGACTATTCAAACACCTCGGGTTCGTTCACCATCCAGATCGGGCTCGCCGTCACCTTTGGCGCCGGCGTTGCAGGCGTCGCTTCGTCTGCCGTGCGCGGCGCCGCATCCCTCACACTGTTCATTGGGTACGAGAAGGCAGATGGACACTAGCTTCCGCGACTGCGCGTAGGTGCAGACGTCGATGTCGATGTGATACTCCAGTTCGTAATGTTCAAGTGGACCACCAAGGCTTGGTCGGGGTCGTGGCCCACACTCCTCGATTCGTGGAATATGTCGGTGAACAATGGCAACCAGTATGTGCTCCAGCGCTCTGAACTCGCATTGGGCGGAGATACGCCTTACACGCTGGATGCCTGCTTCGGCACGCCCGGCGACATCAAGGCGGGCGGCGTGCCTCAATTTATCGCATCGGCCACCATCGTCACCAACGCCGAGCTGCTCGCACGCGCCGAGGTTAAGGCCACCGCAAGGAATGTCGCGCCTGTCGTGCGCGATTGGGATCAAGCGGTCACGCGCATTGAGCTCGCGGCAGACGCGGAGAGCGACGACACGGGACAGATCGAGCATTTCGTCCACGTGCTGATGGAGAACGACGAAAATGCCGCGCCGATGTATGAGTACACCTACATCGGTCAGGCGAAGAACGCCGTTGCGGACCCCAACGCCAATTCTGCCGGTGTATCGGAAGACGAGCGTGGCGGCATCAAGCCCTCGAGCGACAACGTGCTGTTTGCTGGCGTGCTCAGCGAAGCTCACATGAAGCTGGCAATGATTGCCGGCGTAGAATGCCTGTTCCGTATCGCCTCGGTGCGCTACGGCGACAATGGCCGCTCGCGCCTGGTGGTGCACACAAAGGCAAACGGCACGTGGTCCGCCCCCACGCCCGTGGACTTTCCCCTTGGGTTTGGCGAGAGCGACGTGGAGCGCGACGGCATATTCGATTATGACTTCGACGTGGTGGAATATACGGACGGAAGAGAAAACCAGGACGCCTACGTGTTGCTGGTCTCGGGCGAGCGCCGCGACGGCGACAACACCCCTTTCGATGCGGCGAGCACAGCCGGCATACTGTCCGTTGTGCGCCTGCGCATAAGCAACGACGGAGTTCGCGTGGTGTCGCATACGTCATGGCGCAGCATCTCGCGCGGCCGCCTGCAAGAAGATGGCTACCATTGCCTGCAGTGCCCGCGTATCACGGTGGGCAAGACACTGGTCGACGGGCGTCTGTCGGGTGCCTACCTCCACCGCCGCGGAACCACCGCAGAAAAGGCGCTCGGCAGCGAGGCAGAGGTTGCGCTGGAGTGCTTCACCCTGTGGTCGGACGTTTCGGGCGACAGCCTGACCTTCCGCCAAGTTCTCCGCTTTCCGCAGGCACCGTCGAGTATCGAGCTGAGCGAGCCCGAGAATATCAACGGCAAAATGGTGGTGCCCGTTGCATACGAAACTGCAAACGGTTGTGGCTGCGCATCGTATGCCGTGATCGGCCAGTCCATCACGGGTTGGGGCATTATGCCGCCAGATGCCACAGTACCCTACGCGGTGCCGTGGCCACAACATTCGGGCTTTTTGGCAACCGTCAACGAGCAACTGCAGCATATTACTTGGACGCGAGGCGCATCGGCATTTGCAACGCAGCCCGTGGGTGCCGCAGGCTGTGGCCCGGCATCGTTTAGCGTAAGCAACAACGGCAGGTGCGTGCTCTATGTAGAGAACACCGATGGCAAGGTGGGACAAACCTACGACGAAGAAGGCAACCCGGTAGCAGTGATGGGCAAGCACTTCCGCATCTTCGCCAGTACCTTGGCAGGAGATTTGTTTACGGAGCCGTTCGTGATGTGCGAGCTAGACCATCCCGTCGATCAGATAACGACATTTTTGACGTCGGGAGGCATGCTCTCCGCGCTCGCCACGCACATTGTGAGCGCGGAGAGGAGCGAGGCAGAGCTGCACGGCATCGAAGTGCCCTTGGTGGCGTGTGCCACTCCGACGGGCGCGGTCGCTACCTCGGGCGCGGTGGTGCCCGGAGCAGCAGGTGAATCCTTTATGGTCACGGTGCGAAACGACGGCAACACCTTGCTGACCGCCGGCACGATCGATCTGTACCGAGAGGGCTCCAGCCAGCCGTTCTCCAACGCATCCATCGGATTCGGAGTGAATGCACGTATGGCTTCGATCTACGATCCAGAGCTTGCCGAGGACGCTTCGGCTAACGACATGGCACACGTGAAGTACGCGCTCGAGACGCTGGGCACGCATTTTGCAACGCACCCGCTGGTAGCCGACAACGGCAACGCCGTGCTGGCACCGGGTTGCACGGCACAGTTTCGCATGAACTTCGCCATCCCCGAGAGTTGGAGCGACAAAGTGGGCAAACGCGTAACGCTGTATGCGAAGGCGCGTAATCTGGTGGCGCTCGATCCCGTAACGCTCGAGGAAATTCGACCGGGCGCAAACTCGGCGCTGGGTGCCATACTGCACGAGCTTCATGTGCCCGACTCGGCATGCGAACGCTCAGAAGTTCAGGTCGGCGTATGCGACAGCGCGGATACGACAGGACTTCACGACGCCCCGATGACAGCTGACGGCGATGGTGGCTCGAGCGGCGGCGGTACTGACGGGGGCGGCGACTCCGGCGGAAGCAGCTCCGGCAGTGGCAAGGACCACGGCAATAACAAGCGCTCCGGAAAAGCAGGCGCGCTTGCGGGCATGGGCGATGTCAACGCTCCCCTTACGGCAGCCGCTGCAGCACTCGCCGCGGCAGGCGCCGGCCTTATCGCCTACAGCGCCCGCCGCACGGCGCTCGAAACCGACATCGCCGATGAGGTCAATTCGGATAGGCCTCGCTAGCTCCTAGTTACTTTTGTGAGAGACGCCGACTAGGCTCATCGAGCACCAAAAAGGGCTGGCCCCGATAACTCGGAGCCAGCCCTGAGTCGCCTGACGTGGGAATCGCAGCCCGCTACTTGAGCTTCAGCGCCTCCATCATGGGCACGGCGGCGTCCCAGTCGATCTTCCAGCCAATCGACACGCGGACGGTCTCGCCCGTTGCGGGAGCCGTCGCAAACAGCGTATGGCCGTTGTCGGGACCGGTAAAGCGCAGCCACGTTATGCCGTTGTACTCGACCTGGTCAGTTGTCGTCTCCTTGCCTTCGTAGACCTGCTCCAGGCTCGCAACCTCTTCCTCCGGCGAGCGCGGGAAGATGCTGATGTGCAAGCGTCCTCCAGTCTCGTCGTGGAAGAAGTCTGCCTTTTCGTGCTCTTCGTTGGACGAATCCAGCGTGTACCCATCGGCGGCCTCGATACTGTACGATGTGCAATCGATGCCGGTCATATTGGCCGCGTCACCAGAATCGGCCACACCGCCGGCCGCCTTGAACTCCTTGGTCTCGCACCCCGTGGTGTCAAAGTGCATGGCCTCATGATTCTTGGCGGGGGCGTTAGCGTCTACGAACTCGACAGTGATGGGCCCGTAGTACGCCGTCTTGGGTGCCCAGAAATACACGTACTCAACAGTCTCGCCCGGACCGATATCTGGCCTCTTGGAAAGATCGATGCCCTCATGAAGCTCATCGGGAGCCTCGCTTGCAACGTAGTCGAGCACGGCCGCCTTGCCGGAAGTAAACAACGGGTCGCCTGCCTCAAGATCGCCCTGGGCAGCGTGCACGTTAAAGAAGTCAAACGTCCTGTTCTTTGCATTGTTGTTGGTGATCTTGACGTGCAGGTAAAAGCCGTCCTGCAGCTTAGCGTCGCCGCGATAGAACGTACCGTGAGCCACCGACTCATAGGTAATGCCTGCCACCTCGACCGTCTGCGACTCATAGGCCTTCTTCTCTACGGGAGCACTGCCGCTGCCCGAGCTGCCAGCCGAGCCACTCGTCGCATTTCCGCCGCAACCGGCAAGGGTGCAAGCCAGCACGGCCAAAAGCGTCACGGTGGGAATTCCTAACAGCAGCTTTTTCGTCATGGGCTTCATCATCCTCACCGCTCCTTTCGGCTTACAGCTCATCCGTTGCACGAGTCCCAAGTCGACTCCGTGGCATCGGCTTCCACTATGAGCGTATGACAAAACACGGCGCCGGCGAAGTGACCCGTGGCCCAACTAGCAACCGCCCAGCATCCCCTATGGACCAAAAAGACTCATATACGCACGCCCTCGGCTCATAAAATGAGACGCCTGTCCCAATGTTCGATTCAATCCAACAATCCGCATGGCACGTTTTTGACAAACGCATCCAACCGCAAACGTAGCAGGACGCATTCGACCGCTTTCAAACTTACTCGGACAGAACCGACTCGGTTTTGTCCGAGTAAACGAATCTCCATCGAACTCCGAACGATTGTTCGATGGATTTCGTGTTGGTTGGAATCGTCTGTGGGCTGGGCTATGCTACCTTGACTATCTATATGACTTAAACGCAGCAAGGGAGCACCGAGAGAGCGAGTATGGCAAAAAACACCGCAAACTATGGTAACGACAGTATCCGCCAGCTCAAGGACGAGGAGCGCGTACGCCTGCGCCCTGCCGTTATCTTTGGCTCGGACGGACTCGATGGCTGTGCACACGCTGCCTTCGAGATTCTGTCCAACGCCGTTGACGAGGCGCGCCAGGGCTACGGCAAGCTCATCACCCTTACCGCCTTTCGCGATGGCTCTATCCAGGTAGAGGACAATGGCCGTGGCTGCCCGCTCGACTGGAACCCTTCCGAGAAGCGCTTTAACTGGGAGCTCGTCTTCTGCGAGCTCTACGCCGGTGGCAAGTATAACAACAACCAGGGCGGCGACTACGACTTCTCGCTCGGCACCAACGGCCTGGGCTCCTGCGCGACCCAGTACGCTTCCGAGTACATGGACGTCACCGTCTGGCGTGACGGTAACAAGTACTCCCTGCACTTTAAAAAAGGCAAGGTCGTCGGTGCCAAAAAGAAGGCACTCGAGATTGAGCCCAGCGACGAGAACCGCACCGGCACCACCATCAAGTGGCGCCCCGATCTTGAGGTCTTTACCTCGATTAGCATTCCCCACGATTGGTATCGCGAAACCATGCGCCGTCAGGCCGTGGTCAACGCTAACGTGACCTTCCGCCTGCGTATCGAGGGCGACGATGGCGAGTTTTCCGAAGAGGATTTTTGCTATCCCAAAGGCATCGAGGACTACGTGCTCGAGAAGGTCGGTACCGACTACCTTACCGAGCCCTTCTTTATCGAGGCCGACCGTCGCGGTCGCGATCGCGAGGACCTGCCCGATTATAACGTAAAAATCACCGCGTGCATGTGCTTCTCGCGCACCTTCATGATGCAGGAGTACTACCACAACTCATCGTGGCTCGAGAACGGCGGCTCGCCGGAGAAAGCGGCTCGTAGTGCTCTGACCAGCGCCATCGATGCCTACATTAAGCAACAGGGCAAGTACAACAAAAACGCCAGCGGCATTCAGTGGCAGGACGTCCAGGACTGTCTGGTACTAGTGACCAACTGCTTCTCCACCCAGACGTCTTACGAAAACCAGACTAAGAAGGCCATCAACAACCGCTTTATCCAGCAGGCCATGACTGCCTTCTTTAAGGAGCGCCTCTCGACCTACTTGATCGAGAACAAGGACGCCGCCAATAAGATTATGGAGCAGGTGCTCATCAACAAGCGTTCACGCGAGAATGCCGAGAAGACGCGCCAGAGCATCAAAACCAACCTGCAGCAGAAGACCGATATGGCCAACCGCGTGCAGAAGTTCATCGACTGCCGCTCCAAGGACAAGAACCGTCGCGAGATCTACATCGTAGAGGGCGACTCGGCAGCAGGCGCCATTCGCACCTCGCGCGATGCCGAGTTCCAAGGCGTTATGCCCGTCCGCGGCAAGATCCTCAACTGCCTAAAGGAGGACTATCCGCGCATCTTTAAGTCCGACATCATCATGGACCTTATGCGCGTGCTAGGCTGCGGCGTGGAGATCAAGGACAAGCGCATCAAGAACCTCGGCGCCTTTGACCTGGACAACCTCAACTGGAACAAGGTCATCATCTGTACGGACGCCGACGTCGACGGTTATCACATCCGCACGCTCGTACTCACCATGCTCTATCGCCTGGTACCCACGCTTATCGACGAGGGCTACGTGTATATCGCCGAGTCGCCGCTCTACGAGATCAACTGCAAAGAGAAGACCTACTTTGCCTACACCGAGCTCGAGAAGAACGGCATCCTTAAGGAGATCGGCGACCAGAAGTGTTCCATCAACCGCTCCAAGGGTCTTGGTGAGAACGATCCGGACATGATGTGGCTCACCACCATGAACCCCGAGACGCGTCGCCTGATCAAGGTGGAGCCCGAGGACGTCACTAAGATGGAGACCATGTTCAACCTGTTGCTGGGCAACGACGAGGCAGGCCGCAAGCGCCATATCTCCGAGCACGGCAAAGAATACCTGGACCAGCTGGACCTGCAGTAGCAGCAAATCGATAACGACGGCCTATAAGAAGTTCAAGAGGATATCGTGGCAAAGAAGAAGACGAAGAACCAGCCAAAGAAAAAGCAGGTTAACGCCGAGAACGTCATCGGCCTGCACTCCGAGGTCACCGACCAGCCGATCACGCAGACGCTCGAGGTCAACTATATGCCCTACGCCATGAGCGTCAACGTCTCGCGTGCGTTCCCCGAGATCGACGGCTTTAAGCCCTCGCACCGCAAGCTGCTCTACACCATGTACAAGATGGGCCTGCTCAAGGGCGAGCGCCAGAAGAGCGCCAACATCGTGGGCCAAACCATGAAGCTCAACCCGCACGGCGATGCCGCAATCTACGAGACGATGGTGCGCCTGGCCACCGGCAACGAAGCGCTGCTTGCGCCCTTCGTGGAGTCGAAGGGCAACTTTGGCAAGTACTATTCGGGCGACCTGAGCTACGCCGCATCGCGTTATACCGAGGCCAAGCTCTCCCCCATCAGTGCCGAGATCTTCAAGGACATCGACAAGGACCCGGTCGACTTCGTCGACAGCTACGACGGTGCCATGAAGGAGCCGCGCCTGCTGCCCACCACGTTCCCCAACATCCTTGTCTCGGCCAACAAGGGCATCGGCGTCGCCATGGCGTCCGACATCTGCGGTTTCAACCTCAACGAGGTCTGCACTGCCACGATGCACTACCTCAAGGATCCCGACTGCGACCTGCTCGAATATATGCCCATGCCCGACTTCTCGACCGGCGGCGAGATCATCTACCGCCGCGAGGAGATGGAAAAGATTATCGAGACCGGCCTTGGCAGCTTCCAGATCCGCTCCCGCTGGCGCTGGATTCCCGAAGAGCGCATCATCGAGGTCTACGAGATTCCCTACACCACTAAGACCGATGTCATCATCGAGCGCATCGTCAAGCTCTCCAAGGAGGGCAAGGTCAAGGAGATCGCCGACATCCGCGACGAAACCGACCTCTCGGGCTTGCGCATCGCCATCGACCTTAAGCGCGGCGTCGACCCCGACAAGCTCATGGCCAAGCTCTATCGCTTGACCACGCTGCAGGATTCGTTCTCGTGCAACTTCAACGTGTTGGTCGATGGTTACCCTCGCGTTATGGGCGTGCGTCAGATCCTGCACGAGTGGGTCAAGTGGCGTATTGAGTCCACGCGTCGCCGCATTAACTTTGACCTGGGAAAAAAGTCCGAGCGCCTGCACCTGCTGCACGGCCTCGAGGCGATCCTGCTCGACATCGACAAGGCGATCGCCATCATCCGTGGCACCAAGCTCGAGGCCGAGGTCGTGCCCAACCTTATGCGCGGCTTCGACATCGACGAGACCCAGGCCGAGTTTGTTGCCGAGCTCAAGCTCCGCAACATCAACGAGGAGTACATCCTCAACCGCACCAAGGACATTGCAAAGCTTGAGGGCGAGATTGCCGAGCTTGAGGAGATTCTCTCGAGCGAGGACAACATCAAGAAGGTCATCAGCGACGAGCTGGCCGCGGTCAACAAGAAGTACGTGATGCCGCGCCGCACGGGCAGGATCGAGCCCCACGAGGTTATCGAGGTAAGCTTGGAGCCCGAGGTCGAGGAGTACCCGGTTACCATCATGCTTTCGCGCGATGGCTACCTTAAGAAGATGACGGACCGCGTGCTCAAGAAGGCCACTACGCTCAAGTACAAAGACGGCGACAAACCCTTTATCGAGTTTCCGTCCTCCAACACCCACGAGCTGCTGGTCTTTACCAACAAGAGCCAGGTATACAAGTGCAAGGTTGCGGCGTTTGAGGACACCAAGTCGGCCCAGCTGGGCTCGTATCTGCCCACCGACCTCGAGATGGAACCCGACGAGAGCGTCATCTGGGTCATCGACCCCGAGGACTACAAGGCCGACGTGTTGTTCGTCTTTGAGAACGGCCGCGTGGTGCGCGTCGCGCTTTCTGGATACGTCACTAAAACCAACCGTAAGCGCCTCAAGAACGCCATCTACGGTGGCAGCAAGCTGCTGTATGCCCAGGTGCTCAAGGAAGATCGCGACATCGCACTGGTCTCGAGCGACTATCGTTTGATGAACTTCAACACATCGCTGCTCAAGACCAAGACGACCACCAGCACGCAGGGCGTCCAGGCCTTTACGGCCAAGAAGGGCCGCTCGGTCACCACCGTCGGCACGACCGAGGAGATTCTTGGCGCCGGCGTCTCGGCCGAGAAGTTCACCGCGCAGAGCCTCCCCTCCGCCGGTGCCCTCATGAAGGAAAACGACATGCCGAGTCTGTTCGACTAAAACAACGGTGGCCAAACCGTCATGGGTTTACAAAGCAGCGGGGCCCGGAGCGCAGCAACATCGCGCCCCGGGCCCCGCTCGTTGCGGAGGTCATCCTCGGAAATGTCGACGATACGGGGGCTTCCCGCACCGTCCTAAGCCGTTAGCAAAACTCGCAAAAGTTAGCAAAAGTTGCAAAAATTAGCAAAACTTGCAAAGGGGCCACCATGGATCGCAGCAAATGTCTCCGCCATGCCAGGCATGCTCGAAGATATTATCGAGCGAACCAAAGAAGCGGCAGATAGCCGCCTCTCACAGCCTCGCGCGTGCATAAGCAGCGTTGAGATTGGGCCCGTCGGCATCGATTGGACATATGCTCAGGAGACTCAGGGTAACTGGCGCACGTGCATGAATGGCGTCTTCAGGCAACTCGAGAAGCATGACATCGAGCTTCTCTCGAAACGACCTATCGGGAGCTTTCCGATAAAGACATTGAGTTTTTGCTCGCGATGCTGCCCGATTCTGGCCCCAGCAGGGTCTCGGAGATAGCCAAACGCATGGGCGTCGCCAGCAACTACGCAAGCCAATACAAACG
>DBFBFY010000149.1:0-2868 GCA_048201615.1 Collinsella sp. | reverse complement strand
CTGGATCTTGTTGTCGCCGAAGCCCTCGAGCACGACGTCAAACTCGGTCTTCTCCTCGGCCTCAGCAGCGCCAGCAGCGGGAGCGGCGACAACAGCGGCAGGAGCAGCGGCGGAAACGCCGAAGGTGTCCTCGATAGCCTTAACGAGCTCGGAAGCCTCGAGAAGGGTCATTTCCTTAAGAGCATCGATGATCTCATCGGTGGTAAGCTTAGCCATTTCTAAGTCCTTTCGGTTTCCGTGCGGATGCACGGAGATCAGTTAAAACACGGCGCGAATGCGCCAGGGGTGCGGCGTTGCCGCCGCGGGTGAAAACAGCGACTAGGCTGCCTTCTGCTCGGAGACCTGCTGGATCGAACGAGCGAGACCAGAGGAAACGCCGTTGACGCAGACAGCGATGTCGCGAGCGAAACCGGAGATGAGACCGGCAATCTGGCCGAGAAGCTGATCCTTGGTGGGCAGCTCGGCGATAGCCTTAACATCATCAGCGGAAACGGCCTTGCCGTCGGAGATACCGCCCTTGATCTCAAGGACACCCTTGGACTTAGCGGAGAAGTCCTTAAGGGTCTTAGCGGCCTCGACCGGCTCGGTCTCGTAGAACACATAAGCGACGGGGCCGGCGAGGATCTCGTCGAGCTCGGGCTGCTCCTGGTTCTTGAGAGCGATCTTGACCAGGTTGTTCTTGTAGACCTTCATCTCGGCGCCGCACTCGCGAAGCTGATGACGCAGCTCCTGAGCCTGCTTAACCGTCAGACCGTTGTAGTTGACGACGAACAGACCGGCGTTCTCGGCGATACGGGACTCGATCTCTGCAACCTTGTCGATTTTGTACTGCTGGGGCATGAATTACACCTCCTCGAATTCTTTCCGGGCACGGTCCGCCACAAGGACGTGACGGGGGCATGTCCAAAAAGAAAGCCCCCGCGCTGCATGAGCGACGGGGGCGAGAAGACATATCTACTCGACCACCTCGGCTGGCGGGAAGTCCCATTAAGCTCGCGGGTAAGACCCGTTTGCGCCGGCTGTCTCTGGCAGCGGATTCGTGCGTGAACCGAAAGTATTATGGCGGGGACCCCGGCGTCGGTCAACGGGCGCGAGGATTCGTACACAAACCCTGCATACGCTCCGGCCCGAGGGGACGGGTCGAGATTTTCGCTCGGTCAAGTCCTGGGCTCGCACGAAGGCCACATTAAGTGGCCTTCGGCTCGTGCGGAATCTACGAAAATTTCGACCCGTCCCCTCGGGCCGGAGCTACGGTAACTTTACTGCGAATCTTCGCGCCCGTTGAGCGACGCGCCCCACGCATACCCTTATGTCGGTGGGCTGATGTGTTGCGTCTCTGAGGACTACAAGGTTGAAACGAAGTTTGACAGGCGGCGGAGACCTTCGTCCAGATTTTTGTCGGAGACGCAGTAGCTTAGGCGGATGTGGCCTTCGGTTCCGAAGCAGTCTCCCGGGACTAGGGCTACGTTTGCTTCTTTGATGGCTTTGATGCAGAAGTCTTCGCTGGTTAGGCCGAACTTTTTGATGCTCGGGAAAGTATAGAAGGCTCCTGCGGGCTCTACTACGTCGAGGCCCATGGCGTTTAAGGCTTCGAGTACGCGCTCGCGGCGGGCTCGGTAGACTTTGAGCATGGGGGTTGGGTCGACGGTGAGGGCTCGGGCTGCGGCGTCCATTTCGAAGGAGACGGCGCTCGATACTAGGTATTGGTGGGCTTTTGCGATCTCGGCGATGACGGGTGTTGCTGCCGCGAGCCAGCCCAAACGCCAGCCGGTCATGGCCCAGGGCTTGGAGAAGCTCTCGATGACGACCGTCTGCTCACGCAGCTCCGGGTGACGCTGGGCAAAGCGCTCGTAGCCATCCACATAAACCAGGCGGTTGTATACGTCGTCGCAGACCACGTAGATGCCCGCCTCCTCCGCCACGCGCGCCACGGCGTCGAGCGACGCCGTGTTGAGGATGCAACCCGTAGGATTGTTGGGCGAGCAGATGACGATGGCCTTGGTCGCCGGCGTCACGCAAGCACGAAGCGCATCCTCATCGATCTGGAATTGCGCGGGCTCCGTATCCAAAAAGACTGCTTTGGCGTGGTTGGCCACGACGATGCTCTCGTACAGGCCAAAGGCCGGCGTGGGGATAATGACCTCGTCGCCGGGGTTGAGCATAGCCATGAATGTTGCCGACAGTGCCTCGGTCGCACCGTCGGTCAGGATGACCTCATCGGCGGAAAACGCCAGGCCCGCGTCATCCATATATTTGGACAGTGCATCACGCAGGGCGGGGCGACCGTTGTTGGGCGGATAGTGCGTGTCACCGCGGTCCAGTGCGGCGGTCACCTCGGCGCTAATCACATCGGGCGTGGGAAAATCGGGCTCGCCGAGCGCGAGCGCGATGCACCCCGGATGCTGGGCGGCGAGCGCGTTAATCCGGCGGATACCGGAGGGCTTGAGCGTGGCAAGCGAGGTATTCATGGACAGACGCATGGCGTTCCTTTCGTAAGGGTTGCACTAGGATAGCGCGGCGGGGCGCCACCAGACGGTGTAACCTAAACGGAAACGAGCCGGAAAGGAGATGGCATGGAGACGACCGCGCGCGGCGATGTACCAAAAACGCTGCAAACCATTGCGTATATCAGCATTCCCAATAGCGCCGATCTTGAGTTTTTGCTCTGGGACCTGCAGGATGCCATCGCCGCCTATGCTCAACTTTCCGGCACCGCACTCCCCCGCCCGGTCGACTTGAAGGCAAATGACGCCGGCAGCGTTGCCGATGGCATCGTGCTGGCCATTGAAGATGTGGCTGACGATGAGACGTTGACAGCCATCGAGCAGGCGCTTGAGCGCTTTGGCGGTACGGGAACGCGCGTCTATG
>DBFBFY010000148.1:0-9279 GCA_048201615.1 Collinsella sp. | reverse complement strand
TATCATCGAGCTTCTAAAATCTGCCTTCATGGGCCTGGTCGAGGGCATCACCGAATGGCTGCCTGTTTCGTCGACCGGTCACATGATCTTGGTGGACGAGTTCGTCAAGATGAACGTGAGCGAGACGTTCTGGAATATGTTCCTGGTCGTGATTCAGCTTGGCGCCATTTTGGCCGTCTGCGTCCTGTTCTTCCATGAGCTCAACCCGTTCTCGCCCAGCAAGGGCAAGGAGGGCCGTCGCGACACCTGGGTGCTGTGGGGCAAGATTGTGCTCGGCTGCATTCCCGCCGCGGCGATCGGTCTGCCGCTCAACGACTGGATGGAGGAGCATTTCTACAATGCTCCCGTCGTGGCGCTGGCGCTCATTGTGTACGGCGTGCTGTTTATCGTGATTGAGAACTGGCGCGCGAACAAGCGCGAGGAAATGGCCGTTGCCGGTTCGTTTGGTTCGCGTGCTGTGGTGGCGGGCGGACGTCCCGCCGGTGCGCACTTTGCGGCGCCCGCCGCGGCTACCGCTGAGGATGAGGACGATGACGAGAATTTGGACTTTGGCTCCATCGCCACGCTCGAGGACCTGAGTTGGAAGACTGCGCTGGGTATCGGCTGCTTCCAGGTGCTTTCGCTGGTGCCTGGTACGTCTCGTTCCGGTTCTACCATCATCGGTGGCCTGCTTTTGGGCTGCACGCGTTCGGTGGCGTCCAAGTTTACGTTCTTCCTGGCCATCCCTGTCATGTTTGGCGCGAGTGCGCTCAAGCTGGTCAAGTATTTCATCAAGGGCGGCACGTTCGGCGCCAACGAGGTCGCTATCTTGGGCGTGGGCTGCGTTGTGGCCTTTGTGGTTTCGCTCATCGCCATCAAGTGGCTCATGGGCTTCGTCCGCCGTCACGACTTTAAGTGCTTCGGTGTTTACCGCATCATCCTGGGCATCGTGGTGCTCGCATACTTCTTTGTTCTGGAGCCGATGCTCGGCCTCTAGCTTAGTCGACGCTGGGCGGCGGCCAGAGCGACAACTTGTTATTCAAAGGGGGCGGCATGGCCAAAAGGTCTATGCCGCCCCCTTTTCATGCCAATTTGTTCGCTCTGGCCGCCGCTCGCTGCCGTTACCATGACATCGGTGGCTCCGTGATTGGTGCATCGGGGGTCAGGTTTCTTTGCACCAACGTGGTACAGACTAACTTGACCCCATTGCGCCAAATCCGCTGGGGCGTGCCTGATGGCGGCGCACGGAGTCGTGGTGTGATTTGCGTCGGTGTCCGCGCGGCTCGGTATACTGGTACGGCTCAAACTATGGCGCTGCCCGCAGGCACGCCGTCCGTCAGATGAGGAGTCGCCCATGACCCAGCCCCTGCCCTGGGAAAAGAACACTGCGGTACCCGTGCCGCCCGCGCCGGAACCCGTGCCGCTCGATGCGTACACCGCCCCCGCCGCGCCGGAGCCCGAGCTCGTTCCGCTCGACATCTACGACGCCCCGGCTCCGACGCCCAAACCCGCCAAGCCGCTCGTCGATATCGATAGCCTGAACCCCGCCCAGCGCGAGGCGGTCTTGACCACCGAGGGTCCGTTGCTGGTGCTCGCCGGCGCCGGTTCGGGTAAGACCCGCGTCTTGACCTTCCGAATCGCACATATGCTCAGCGACCTGGGTGTTAAGCCTTGGCAGATCCTTGCCATCACGTTTACCAACAAGGCCGCGGCCGAGATGCGTGAGCGTCTGGCGGCACTCATTCCCAGCGGCACCCGCGGCATGTGGGTGTGCACCTTCCATGCCATGTGCGTGCGTATGCTGCGCGAGGACGCCGACCTGCTGGGATACACCGGGCAGTTCACCATCTACGATGACGATGACTCAAAGCGCATGGTGCGCGACATTATGCAGGCGCTCGGCATTGAACAAAAGCAGTTTCCCATCAACATGATCCGCAGCAAGATCAGCTCGGCCAAAAACGCCATGATCGGGCCCGAGGACATGCTCAAATCCGCCGACAGCCCCAACGACAAAAAGGCCGCGCAGGTCTACCTAGAGCTGGAGCGCCGCCTGCGCGCCGCCAACGCGATGGACTTTGACGACCTGCTCGTGCGCGCGCTCGAGCTGCTGCGCACCCGCCCCGAGGTGCTCGAAAAGTACCAAGAGCGCTTTCGCTACATTAGCGTCGACGAGTATCAGGACACCAACCACGTCCAGTACGAGATCGCCAACCTGCTGGCCGCCAAGTACCAAAACCTCATGGTCGTGGGCGACGATGACCAGTCCATTTATAGCTGGCGTGGCGCCGACATCACCAATATCCTGGACTTTGAGAAGGACTTTAAAGACTGCAAGACCGTCAAGCTGGAGCAGAACTATCGCTCTACGGGCCATATCCTGAGCGCCGCCAACGCCGTGGTGCGCCACAACTCGCAGCGCAAGGACAAGCGTCTGTTTACGGCCGAGGGCGATGGCGAGAAGATTCAGGCCTTCCAGGCAAGCGACGAGCGCGACGAGGGCCGCTGGATTGCCGGCGAGATCGAGAAGCTGCACTCCAAGGGCACGAGCTACGACGATATCGCCGTGTTCTATCGTACCAACGCCCAGTCGCGCATTCTCGAAGATATGTTCCTGCGCGCGGGCGTGCCCTACAAGATCGTGGGCGGCACGCGGTTCTTCGACCGTGCCGAGATCCGCGATGTCATGGCCTACCTCAAGATGATCGTGAACCCGGCCGACGAGATGAGCGTCAAGCGCGTCATCAACACACCTCGCCGCGGCATCGGTTCCACCTCGATTCAAAAAATTGAGCAGCTGGCGCGCGACAACCGCTGCTCGTTCTTCCAGGCCTGCGAGATCGCGTGCGCCGAAACCGGCATGTTTAGCGCCAAGGTGCGCAATGGCCTGTCGAGCTTTGTGTCGCTGGTGCGCGAGGGCCGTCGCATGGATGGCGAGCTCAAGGACGTCGTCGAGATGATTGTCGACAAGACGGGCCTGCTGCAGGCATTCCGCGCCGAGGGCACCATGGAGTCCGAGAGCCGCGCCGAGAACATCCAGGAATTCCTGGGCGTTGCGGCCGAATTTGAGGAGACGCACGAGGATATCGAGGGCACGCTCGAGAGCTTGGAAGAGCTGCGCGCGGCTGGCGTTGCCGATGTGCCTGCCGACGCTGAGCCCGAGCCCATTGTGGTGAGCGCGCCTGCGCCCGAGCCGGGACCGTCCGCGCCCGCGTCCTCGTTTGAGGCGCTGGTCGGCGCGCGCGATGCCGCAGGTTCCAATCCGCTCGATAGCCTAGCCGCCCCGGCGCTCTCGCCGCAGGATGCTCTGGCCGCCGCCATCGCGGGCAACGCATATGCCGCGTCGACGGAGATGCCGGCGGGTGCCGTGCATGCCGACGAGATCGAGCGCACCTACGGTCCGCTCACCTGTAAGGCGCTGCCGGCGCTCATGGAGTGGCTGGCCCTGCGCTCCGACTTGGATTCCCTAGCCGGCGAGACGCATGCCATTACCATGATGACCATCCACTCCGCCAAGGGCCTGGAGTTCCCGGCGGTGTTCGTGGCCGGCATGGAGGAGGGTATCTTCCCGCACGTGCACGACTTTGGCGGCAGCGATGACCCGGGTAAGCTCGAGGAGGAGCGTCGCCTGGCCTACGTCGCCATCACGCGCGCCCGTAAGCGCCTGTTCTTGACCTATGCGGCCACGCGTCGCACCTACGGCTCGACCTCTGCCAACCCGCGTTCGCGCTTCCTCAACGAGATTCCGTTTGAGGATATCGAGTTTAGCGGTATCGGTTCTGCCGGCTTTGAAGGCACGGGCTGGGAGAAGCGCGGCGACCGTCACGGCACCTTTGGCTCGGGCATGGGCTCGGATATGTATGGCGGCAAGGTGTTCGGCTCGCATACGCGCTCGACCGGCGGTTCCGGTTCGCGCGGCGGATCGAGCTTTGACGATTTCTTTGGCGGCAGCAGCTACGGGACCGAACGCCATCGTGGGGTCTCGCCCGATGCCGGCCGTGTTGCCTCGACCTTTGGTTCGGGCGCGCCGCGAGCCAAAAAGCCGTCGTCCAAGGTGTCGCCGACGGTGGAGCGCAAGGTCGATCGCGCCAGCGCATCGCAGGACTTTGCCGCGGGCGATACCGTGAGCCACAAGACCTTTGGTACGGGTACCGTGATCTCGGTCGCCGGAGACATGATCGAGGTTCAATTCGAAAAGACCGGCCAGACCAAAAAGCTAATGAAGGGCTTCGCTCCTATAGTAAAACTGACCTAGGCGGCTTTCCCAGGCACGGCACCTCGGCCTTCAATCGTCGGGCATGACCTCAAGGTCTATGCCCTCCTCTTTCAGGCCGATCTGCCGCACCTGGAAAACCCGTACATCCGGCTAGGCGGGCGCGCCGGGGGCTTTGGTCGCCTGCTCGGGCAGTCCTGCTCGCACGGAGAGCACATTAAGTGCTCTCCGGCTCGTGCGGATCTCGCGATCGATGTTGCCCCATACGCCCGCCCAGGTCCTTAGATAACGTTGCTTGCGAACGTTGCTCTGCTCGTCCGCTTTTTGATCTGGAGAGCCGGGTGGGCTGATATATAGATATGAGTTGGGGCTCTCCCGTTTGATGAGCGGGGGAGCCCCTTGTTGCGTTTGGGTTGTTGGTGCGATCTACAGGTGCGAGACGATCAGTTCCATCTTGCCTTTAAGTTCGATCTGGTCCACGGTGCTCGGAGCTAGCAGGTGGCTTCCCTTGTGGACGGGGTCGCCGCAGACGGTGCCTTCGCCGTCGATGACCGACAGGCACATGAAGGGCCAGCGCTGGTCGAGGGTCTTGCTGCCGTCGACGCGCACACGATCGACGGTGTAGCAGGAGTTAGACTCGAGCTCGGTCACGCCATCGACTTCGGGCACGGTCACCGTGCCGTCGGTCGGAGCCTGAGCATCAAAGTCGATGCAGTCGAGGCTCTGCTCAATGTGCAGCGGGCGCAGCTTGCCATCGGTGCCGGGACGGTCGTAGTCGTACAGGCGATATGTCACGTCGCTCGACTGCTGCGTCTCCAAAATGAGCGTGCCGGTCTTGATGGCGTGCACGGTGCCGGAATCAATCTGGAAAAAGTCGCCCTTGTGGATCGGCAGCACGTTGAGCATGTCGTCCCAGCGGCCGTCCTCGATCATCTGTGCGGCCTCGGCGCGGTCATGCGCGCGCTGGCCGACGATAATCGTGGAGCCGGGCTCGCAGTCCAGCACATACCAGCACTCGGTTTTGCCCAGGCTGCCGTTCTCGTGCTCGGCGGCGTACTCGTCGTTGGGGTGAATCTGGATCGAAAGGTCGTCCTTGGCGTCCAGAATCTTAACGAGTAGCGGGAACTCCTTGCCCTCGCAGTTGCCAAAGAGCTCGCGATGCTCGGCCCACAGCCACGACAGCGTGTGACCGGCATACGGGCCCTCCGCAATCTGGCAGTCGCCATTGGGGTGGGCCGAGATGGCCCAGCACTCACCGATGGGACCCTTGGGAATGTCGTAACCAAATACGGTTTCGAGCTGGCGGCCGCCCCAGATCTTCTCGTGAAAGATCGGCGTCAGTTTAATCAAATCGGACATGTTCATACCCCCATTGTGTTGCGCAGGCGCTGCACGAAACAGCTCAAAGCGAGCGCCCGGATGACTACAAAAACCTATGCCAACGTTACGTTGTGCAACTCAAAGCGGTCGCCAACGTTGCGCGAGACCGAATACTCAAAGGCGGCGCCGCTGTCCAAAAAGCCAATCTGGGTGAGCTCGAGCAGGGGAGAGCCAAGTTTGGTGTCCAGGCGCTTGGCTTCTTCCTCGGTTGCTGCCACGGCGCGAATGGTACGGTGGAAGCTCGATATCTTCAGCCCACATTGCTCGCGGATGAAGTGGTAGACCGATCCGTACAGGTCCTTCTTTTTAAGGCCTGGAATCAGCTCGAGGGGCATGTAGGTGTACTCGATAACGATGGGCTTCTCATCGGCCTGACGCACGCGCACGATGTGATAGGCAAAGTCATCCTCGGCAATTCCCAGCTGGGTTGCGATGTCCGCTGGTGGATTAACAATCGAGAAATCGTAGACCACCGAGGTCACCTTCTCCCCGCGGTGCTCATACGAAAAACCCTGGGCACGGTCGTTTTTGCCCTGGAAAAACGCCTGGCCGGGAAGTCCCGCCGTGTCCTTAACGTAGGTACCCGATCCACGACGGCTGGTAATAAGACCTTCCTCGGTGATTTGCTCGATAGCTCGTTTGACGGTGATTTTGGAAACGCTATAGAGCCCGCAGAACTCAACGACGGTGGGAAGCTTGTCGCCCGGTTTAAGAGCACCATCCTCGATACTTCGACGAATATCTGCAGCTATCGCCTCGTATTTGGGAATCAAGGAACCTCCTTTCCAACTTGATTGAGAATAAAAGAAAGTATAGTCAACGCCTAAGTATCTCTATTGAGTTATTGAAAAGTTCGAGAAAGATAAAATCAAAAGACGCCCCGCTTGTAAAATCAAAGCGTTTTAAATGATAAACATCTGAGTAGTGTCGTGTTGAGGAATGATCGGTCCGAGGACGGGGCCGAACCGATATAGCGGCCAGCGAACCGAATCTCGTACTCTGCGTTTTCCCAGATAAAACCTGCCAAAACAAACCTGTCTCTTTTTGGTAGGTTTTTGCCTTGGGAGCGGTACCATACAGGCAATGTTTAAACGAGAAAGGTGGGCTCTCATGGAACCTAAGCAGTACTACATCGGCATTGACGTCGGCGGCACTTCGGTTAAGGAGGGCCTGTTCGACGAGGACGGTAACCTGCTGGCCAAGGCCAGTGTGCCCACGCCTCCCATCGTTGACGCCGCAGGCTTTGCCGCGGTGACCGAGGCTATCGACCAGGTGGTCGCCAAGGCGCAGATTCCGCGCGCCTTTGTGGCAGGCATTGGCCTGGCCGTTCCGTGCCCCATCCCGGCGTCGGGCGATGCCAAAGTCAAGGCCAACATTGCCATTAACCTGCCCGAGCTGAGGATTGCCATTCAAAAGCACTGCCCCGACGCGGTCGTTAAGTACGAGAACGATGCCAACGCCGCTGCTATGGGCGAGGCCTGGCTCGGCTCTGCCAAGGGCGTACAGAACGTGGTGATGGTCACCATCGGTACCGGTGTGGGCGGCGGCGTTATCGTTAACGGCGACGTGGTATCGGGCGTTGTGGGCGCCGGCGGCGAGATTGGCCACATGTGCCTGAACCCGGCCGAGGAGCGCACCTGCGGCTGTGGCGGCCATGGCCACCTAGAGCAGTATTCCAGTGCCACCGGCGTGGTGAGCAATTACCTGGCCGAGTGCAAGAAGGCGGGCGTCGACCCCATCGAACTCACCGGCCCCTCCGATTCCAAGGACGTGTTCCAGGCCTGCCGCGAGGGCGACAAGCTCGCGCTGGCCGCGGCCGACACCATGGCCGACTATCTCGGTCGTGCTCTGGCACTTATCGCCAACGTGGTCGACCCCGAGATGTTCCTGATCGGTGGCGGCGCCTCCGCCTCGGCCGATGTCTACCTCGACAAGGCTCGCGAGTACTTCCAGCGCTACGCGCTCTCTGCCTCGCGCGAGACGCCCATTAAGGTCGCTTCGCTCGGAAACGACGCCGGCATCATCGGTGCCGCCTACGTAGCTCTGCGCGCCGCCGGCAAATAGCTGGTGCAAAGGGGGCAGACTTCGCTCCAACACTTGCCCCAAAATATGCCGTGGCCCTTCCGTCTGCGAAGGCTCGGCATCGGCGTGCTACCATAGCTACGTCCAAGTACACATATCAAGTGGAGGATATCCATGGCAAACGTTCTTGTCTTTGGTCACCAGAACCCCGATAACGACGCCATCATGAGCGCCGTCGTCCTGTCCCAGCTGCTCAACCAGGTTGAGTATGCCGGCAACACCTACGAGGCCTGCGCCCTCGGTCAGCTTCCGGCCGAGTCCGCCAAGCTGCTCGCCGACGCCGGCATCGCCGAGCCCCGCGTGATCGAGTCCGTCGAGGCCGGTCAGCTCGTCGTCCTCACCGACCACAACGAGTCTGCCCAGTCCGTCGCTGGCCTTAAGGACGCCACGGTCTTTGGCGTTGTCGATCATCACCGCATCGGCGACTTCGAGACCGCCGGCCCGCTGCACTACATCTGCCTGCCCTGGGGCTCCAGCTGCACCATCGTCACCAAGCTCGCCGGCGTGCTCGGCGTTGAGCTTTCCGACGTCCAGGCTAAGCTGCTGCTCTCGGCCATGATGACCGACACGCTCATGCTCAAGAGCCCCACCACCACCGATGTCGACCGCGCCGTCGCCGCCAAGCTCGGCGAGCAGGTGGGCGTCGACCCGGTCAAGTTTGGCATGGAGGTCTTCCTCACCCGTCCGTCTGGCTCTTTCACCGCAGCCGAGATGGTCGGCAACGACATCAAGATGTTCGAGCCCGCCGGCAAAAAGCTACTCATCGGCCAGTACGAGACTGTCGACAAGACCCGCGCACTCGGCATGATCGACGAGATTCGCGAGGCCATGCGCGCCTACGCCGCCGAGAAGGGTGCCGACGGCATTGTCCTGTGCATCACCGACATCATGGAGGAGGGCTCGCAGGTCCTGCTCGAGGGCGAGACCGAGGCTGCTCAGAAGGGCCTGGGCATTGCCGACGAGCACGACGGCGTCTGGATGCCGGGCGTCCTCTCCCGTAAGAAGCAGGTCGCTGCCCCCATCATGGCCGCCTGCTAGGTTTAGTTGACCAAACGCCACGACCGGATCGCGGACGCCCCGCGCTCCGGTCGTTTTTTGTGCACGGCGCCGCGTCGTCTCTTGGACAGGCGTGCCCGTGCCGTTGAGCAAATAATGTTCAACCTGTGGTTCCGCTTTTCGGCCACGCCTGCGTGCTTGTCGTGCAGGGTAGGCTAGATGCAAGCGTAATACGTTAGAGCGCGGCGCCGCCACTTGGGCGGGCCGTGCTTTTTTAAGACGGGAGCTTTCCCGTGAAAGGAGCCGCCCATGGCAGCAACTGAGCAGCTGTTCAACGTTCGTGAGCGCAAGCGCTTTGAACGTCACGACATTTGGGAACGCATCACCGAGAACGGCACGATTTCCGCCGCCGTCATGGTCTTCGCCGCCATCGCCGCCGTCATTTGCGCCAATACCGATGCCTACGAGGCCATCCATCACTTTTTGGAGACCCCGCTGTATGTGGGTCTGGGCAACCTTACGGCCGGTCTCACCGTTGAGCTTTTCGTCAACGACTTCCTCATGGCGATTTTCTTTTTGTTGGTGGGCATTGAGCTTAAGTACGAGATGACGGTCGGCGAGCTCAAGAA
>DBFBFY010000147.1:0-4519 GCA_048201615.1 Collinsella sp. | reverse complement strand
GCACGTATCAGATGATGACCCTTTGGTTCAGGAATATATAGAGATCGGTCACCTGTAAGTGTTTATCTACCCGCGCTTTTAGCAATGTAAACCGCGCTTCAGATAAAAAGAGGGAGCGCCGCGCACAACGCGACACTCCCCTAGCGATTCAAGAGAATCTATTAGGCCTCGAGAGCCTTCTTGGCGATGGTAGCCAGCTCGTTGAAGGACTCGATGTCCTCGTAAGCCATTTGAGCCAGGACCTTGCGGTCGAGCTCGATGCCGGCAACCTTCAGGCCGTGCATGAACTGAGAGTAAGAGATGTCGTTCAGGCGAGCAGCAGCGTTGATACGGGTGATCCAGAGAGAACGAATCTCGCGCTTCTTGTTGCGGCGATCACGATACTGATACTGCAGGGAGTGCTGGACCTGCTCTTTTGCATGCTTGTAAGTACGCGAAGCGGCACCGTAGTAACCCTTCGCACGGTGCATAACGGTACGGCGCTTCTTCTTGGCGGCAACAGCGCGCTTAATACGTGCCATGTTCTATCAACTCCTAGACGGTAAAACGAAAAACGGGAACTCGAACTTAGGCGAGACGCGACTTGATGACCTTGCGGTCGGCAGCGGCGATCTCGGTCTCCTGACGGAAGCCACGCTTACGCTTGGTGGACTTCTTGCTCAGGATGTGGCTCTTGAAAGCCTTGGCGCGCATAAGCTTGCCGGTACCAGTCTTGCGGAAACGCTTCTTGGTGCCGCTGTGGGACTTCATCTTAGGCATGAAATACTCCTTAATCGGTTACAGAACACTAGTTACTTGGTATCGCTTGCCGCTTTATCCTCATCGAAGGCGCCCTTAATCGGGGCGAGCAGCATAAGCATGTTACGGCCTTCCATCTTAGGCTTGGACTCGACCGTAGCGTAAGGCTTGAGATCCTCGGCGAGACGCTCGAGAACGTTAAGGCCCTGCTCCGGGTGAGCCATCTCACGGCCGCGGAACATGATGGTGATCTTAACGCGTGCGCCCTTCTTGAGGAAACGCAGAACGTGGCCCTTCTTGGTCTCGTAGTCGCCAACGTCGATCTTGGGTCGGAACTTCATTTCCTTGACCTCGACCTTGGACTGGTTCTTACGAGCAGCCTTGGCCTTCATGGCCTGCTGGTACTTGAACTTACCGTAGTCCATGACCTTGCAGACCGGCGGCTCCGCGTTGGGAGCGATCTCGACCAGGTCGAGACCCTGATCGTCGGCGACGCGCTGGGCATCGCGGATGGCGAACAGGCCGAGCTGAGAGCCATCGACGCCAATCAAACGGCACGAAGATGCAGTGATCTCGTCGTTGATGCGGGTGTCATCAGACTTAGCTATTTTCCCTACCTCCATTCATAAAAAAATAACCCGGCGCTTCTCAGCAACTAGGTCGTACACATAGGCTTCCTCGATTTGAGGAAGGGAATCTAAGTTGTATGACCAGTCAGCTGCTCATTGGCGCCAAAAGGTGGGAACCCTCGGGTTCCTCTTTAGGGCATTGCGGGAACAACGCCTTGCGAATAATAACACGTACAGCGCGTTATCACATTACGTACACGAAAAAGGGGCCTTGACCCCCTTGAACGCTCGCTTGCATGTATGGTGCCCGAGGCGAGACTCGAAGGGCCTTCGCTTCGCGAAGCCCCGGGCTTCGGACGCGCGGCGCCCTCGCCACGCTCCGCTACAAACAGGCCGCAGGCCTGTTTGCATAACGCTTCGCGCGCTCACGCGAGTTCGGCACGAAAAAGGGGGCCGCAACCCCCTTGAACGCTCACTTGCATGTATGGTGCCCGAGGCGAGACTCGAACTCGCACGTTGTTGCCAACGGTGGATTTTGAGTCCACTGCGTCTGCCAATTCCGCCACTCGGGCACGTAATGCGTGAGTTAGTTTATCACAGCTTTCTACCGATTAGTCCGAAAATGGAACTTCGAACATTTCGATGAGTTCGACCGAACGGAGCATCTCGCGCTGGCGGCACCCGCGTCCGTTAACCAAGACTTCGCCCATCTGATTGTCATAGGGATCCTCACGCATGCCATCGAAAGCGGGCACAAACTCGGCCTGGAATCGATCGTTGGCCACCATACGCCACGGGTCGAGATTGCCAAAGTAGTGACGACGACGCCACTCCTCCCCCATCCTGCGCGCCGAGGAGCCAAACGATACGTCGGCGTTAAGCCAACCGGTCTGTGGCGTATAGAACTCAGCCCAATCGTGCGGCCCCACCGAATCGGGCGCAACATACAGGCCGCTCTGCCAACGGGCGGGCACACCCGCGATGCGGCACATGGTGATAAACGTAAGTGCCATAACGCCACAATCACCGCGGAGCAAGTGTGCACAGTCATCGGCAATAGATCCCAAAAGCAGGTACGGTGGCTGATAGCGATAGTCGATATGCTGTGTCAGATAATCATAGATAGCACGAGCGCGATCGAGCGGATCCTCGAGCCCGTCAATAACACGCTCCGTCAGCTGTCGCAGGTACGGCGTAAACGCAATGTGCGGACGGTCCTCGGAAGTCTCCTCGGGCAGAGGCGCGTCCATACAGGGATGCGATGGGAGCGCGCCACCATAGATATCGCAATAGGCGGCATCGATGTGATAGCGATAGGTCACCGAGAATGAGCGATCGGTCGAGGAGACCCACGAGGCAGTGCGCGCCGAGGCGTTTGCGGGAGCAACGACCCCCTCCGGCGTCATATCAAGCATCTCGACCTGAGACTGCTGGCGGCAGGCGGCGGCAATGGGAAGCCACGCGCGAACGGTCTCCCCCTCCAAAGCACCGGGGACAGACACGCATGCCTTAAGCGTAATGGTGCGAGACAGCCCGCCCTGCGACTCCATCTCCTCGAGCATCTGGTTGCGCAGCGCAATTCCATCCGCAGAATCGGGACGCAGACCCGGAACCTCCTTGGGATACACGCGCAAAGAATCAAGGAAGTTATCGAGAACGAACAGCTGACCATCGATAAAGCGCCAGTCAATACGTTTGCGATCGATCAGGTCGTCAAACTGCTCTTCGGTAAACTCAGGCCACTCCTCGCGGATCATCTCGATAGCCCGATCACGCGACACCGAAAAATAAAGCGGCGTCTCGATCATGCGATACTGCTCGGCGCGAACGCAGGCAGCCAGCGAAGGCTCAGGGTTCTGCTCCAAAAGGCGATCGCAGGCGGCAACAGCCTGCGTCAAATACCCGGCATCCTTAAGACGAAGAATCTCGGGCGGCAGTCCAATATCGAGATGGCGAAAGTCATCGCAGCAAACATCAACAGAGCAACCAACAGGACCCTCGTCAATAACCTTCCCATCCGAAGGCAGCACATCAATAACAGCCATACCAAACTCCAAGTCATTAGAACTCTCGAAGCCCATTGTAGCGAGATAAAAAAGAAAGCCCCAACAAAGGGGCTTTCAATACCGATAAACGGTACCTATAAAAATGAATTCAGCCCAGTAACCCTGTAGCGAGTTAACGAAGGAGGCCCCGTTCACCCGGAGCTTTTCCCATTGCGTGACTTCTGGCAAAGCCAGTAGCCCTCTTAATTCAGACTCGTAACCCTGCGGCGGTAAACGAAGGAAGCCCCGTCCCCCGGAACTGTTTCCTTGGCGCGACTTCTAGCGAAGCCAGGTGAGCGCAAAGGAAACAGTGTAGGGAGACGGGGCTTCCGGCGGGAAGTTTAGCGACGCTTACGCCTTGTTGACGGAGCCAAACTCCTCCATGAGCTCCTTGGTGCGGGCAACGATGTTGTCGCGACCAGGCTTGAGGAGCTTGCGGGGGTCAAAGCCCTTGCCCTGCTGATCCTTGCCAGCCTCGATGTACTCGCGGACGCCCTTGGCGAAGACGAGCTGCAGGTCGGTGTTGACGTTGATCTTGGAGATGCCCAGGGAAATGGCCTTCTTGATCTGATCCTCGGGGATGCCGGTGCCACCGTGCAGGACGAGGGGCAGGTCACCGGTCTGGGCCTTGATCTCGCCCAGGCGCTCGAAGGAAAGGCCAGCCCAGTCGGCAGGGTACACGCCGTGGATGTTGCCGATGCCGCAGGCGAGGAAGTCGACGCCCAGGTCAGCGATCTGCTTGCACTCAGCAGGATCAGCGAGCTCGCCGCTGGAGGTCACGCCGTCCTCGGTGCCGCCGATGCCGCCGACCTCGGCCTCGATGGACATGCCCTTGGAGTGGGCAAGCTCAACGAGCTCCTTGGTGCGGTCAAGGTTAAGCTGGAAGGTCTCCTCGTGAGAGCCGTCATACATGATGGACGTGAAGCCGGCCTCGATGCACTTGAAGCAGTCCTCGTAAGAACCGTGATCGAGGTGAAGGGCGACGGGAACGGTAACGCCCGTGGCCTCGACGGCAGCCTTGACCATGTCGGCGCAGACCTTGAAACCGCCCATCCACTTAGCGGCACCAGCGGTGCACTGAAGGATCAGCGGAGACTTGGCCTCCTCGGCGGCCTGGAGAATAGCCAGGGTCCACTCGAGGTTGTTGGTGTTGAAGGCACCGAGACC
>DBFBFY010000146.1:0-8788 GCA_048201615.1 Collinsella sp. | reverse complement strand
CGCTATAGCCGTTGCCGGTGCCCAGGTTGAACACGTGCACGCCGGTCTTGCCGCGCATATAGTCGAGGGCCGCCACGTGGCCACGGGCGAGGTCGACCACGTGAATGTAGTCGCGCACGCCGGTCCCATCGGGGGTGGGGTAGTCGTTGCCGAAGACCCGTACGGCAGGCAGCTGGCCGATGGCCACCTTGGCCACGTAGGGCACCAGGTTGTTGGGGATCCCCTTGGGGTCCTCGCCGATCAGGCCCGACGGATGGGCGCCGATGGGGTTGAAGTAGCGGAGCAGCACAACGTCCCACTCGGGGTCGGCGGTGTGAACGTCCATAAGGATCTGCTCGATCATCCACTTGGTCCAGCCATAGGGGTTGGTTGCGGGCTTCTTGGGGTCTTCCTCGGTGACGGGCGGGTTGTCCGGATCGCCGTAGACGGTCGAGGAGCTCGAGAAGATGATGGACTTACAACCGTGGTTGCGCATGACATCGATGAGCACCAGGGTGTTCTCGATGTTGTTGTGGTAGTACTCGACGGGCTTGCTCACCGACTCGCCGACGGCTTTAAAGCCGGCGAAGTGGATGACGCGGTCGATCTGATGGGTGTCGAAGATCTTGTTCATGGCCTCGCGGTCGAGCACGTTGGCCTCGTAGAAGGTGAGGTTCTTGGCAGCCTCTTCGCCCACGATGGTCTTGACGCGGTCGACGGCAACGGCGCTGGAGTTGGAGAGGTCGTCGACGATGACGACCTGGTAGCCGCCCTCGAGCAGCTGAACGACGGTGTGCGAGCCGATAAAGCCGGCGCCACCGGTTACGAGGACGCAGGTGTCTTTGGGGTCGAGTGCTTTGGACATGTAGTCTCCTATCGAATCAGGAACACTTCTTCAGGGGAGTATAGCGCAGGCAGGGGCACCCAAAACGTGCAGGGCAGGAAAAGCAGATGAACATGCTAACGTACTCATGGAAATGTTTGGCGTGGGCATACCCTCGATCTTGACGTTTGCATACGAGCCGCCGACCATACGGTTTGCTGCCGTTCGTGGAAATCGTTGGGATGCGCCGGATGTACGCTAATATGTATGAGTTGAGCGACATATAAATAAACATGTAACGGAGTAGATATGTCACCAAACAGCGATTCCATCCTTTCCCAGGAGCTTTCGCGTCGCACTGCCCTCAAGGCCCTGTTCGGCGCAGCTTCTGCAGCCGTTCTTTTTGGTCTGCCCGCTCGCGCCCATGCTGCGGAGGCCACCAAGGAAACCACCGACAAGCTCAATGCGGCCCAGGCTCAGCTTGACGAGGTCCAGGCCCAGCTCGACAGCATCGCAAATGAATACGCGGCGCTGGCCAACAAGAACGCCCAGACCCTCAACGATATCGAGGGCGTACAGGGCCAGATTGACAGCACGCAGGCGCAGATTGACGAAAAGAAGGCCGAGCTCAAAAAGAAGCGCGACGATCTTTCCGATCGCGTTTCCGCCAGCTATAAGTCGGGCGGCACCAACATCCTGTCGCTGCTGCTCGCCTCGGGTTCGTTTGAGGAACTCGTCGCCAATGCGCACTATGTTGAGAAGATCAACAAGAGCGACCGCGACGCCATCGAGGACATTCAGACCATCCAGGAAGAGCTCGATGCGCAAAAGACCGAGCTTGAGTCGCAGAAGGCCGACTTGGAGAAGCTCAAGGATCAGCAGACTGCCCAGATGCAGGACATGCAGGCCAAGCAGCAAGAAGTCCAGACCGTGCTGAGCGGTCTTTCCGACGACGTCAAGGAGCTCATGGCTCAGCGTGATTCCGAGATTCTCGCTGCCGCCCAGGCCGAGGAGGCTGCCAAGAAGGCCGCCGCCGCTGCCGCGGCCGCCGCGAACAAGAACAATTCCTACTCGGGTGGTTCGAGCTCGGGTGGTGGGTCGTATGCGCCCGGAACTCCGCAGCAGAATGCCGGCTCGGGCAAGCAGCAGGCCGTCGTCAACGCGTGCTACTCCACGCCTTCGCCGGGTCAGAACTGGTGCGCGGCGTGGGTTACCAATGTCTTCCGTAACGCCGGCGTGGGCTATTTTGGCGGCAACGCGTGTGACATGTTCAACGCCTGGTGCTATAGCTCCGATCGCTCGGCGCTGCAGGTGGGCATGATCGTGGCCGATTCCTCGCACAGCGGCACGGGTGCTCCGGGCCTTATCTACGGTCATGTGGGTATCTACGTTGGCGGCGGTATCGTTATGAGCAACGAGGGTGCCATTACGTCTAAGTCGCTTGATTCGTTTATTAGCTTCTATGGCACTGGCTCTGGCGTGCGTTGGGGCTGGCTTGGCGGTATTGCGCTGTCGTAGCTGCGGTTTGAAGCAAGTTGGTCCGGGACTGGGGGCGAGGCATAAGGTTGCCTGCTCTACAGTCCTGCGCAAGACGAAGGCCACATTAAGTGGCCTTCTTTGCGTGCGGAACTCGCGACCAACCTTATGCCTCGCCCCCAGCCCCGGACCTTCCGGGTCCAAGGCGTGACATACCGGACTGGGTTATCTGAATAAATATGGTGAAGGCCCCTTTCGGGGCCTTCTTTGTTAAAGGAATTCGCCTACTCGGTGGACTTCGGGTTGTAGGTCTACGCCGAATTGGTCTTTGACAGTTGCTTGGATGTGGCGGATGAGTTCGTCGACGTCGGCGGCGGTGGCATGGTCGGCGTTGACGATAAAGCCGCAGTGCTTCTCACTCACCTGCGCGCCGCCGACAGCATGGCCGCGCAGGCCGGCGTCCATGATGAGCTTGCCGGCAAAGTAGCCCTCGGGGCGCTTGAAGGTGGAGCCGGCGCTCGGCATGTCGAGCGGCTGCTTGTCCTCGCGGCGCTGGCGGTAGTCGTCCATGTCGGCCTTGATCATCGCGGCGTTGCCCGGGGCGAGATTGAAGGTGGCCGAAAGCACGATAAAGCCGTCGTCGGCGATGCGGCTCTTGCGATAACCCAGGTTAAGCTCGTCAACATCGAACTCGATGATGCTGCCGCTGCCGCGGGTGCCGTCGTCGAGCATGCGGGCGGGCTTGTAGGCGCGCACAGACCCCAGCACATCGGCCATGCAGGCACCGTAGGCGCCGGCGTTCATGTAGCAGGCGCCGCCGACCGATCCGGGGATGCCCGAGATGGGCTCCATGCCGGTGAGACCGGCCTCGGCCGCTGCCGCGGCGACATCGGAAAGCAGGGCACCGGCTGCCGCCGTGACGTGCGTACCGTCGACCGTAATGTCGGAGAGTCCCTCGCCCAGCGCCACGACGACGCCGCGGATGCCCTTGTCGCCGACGAGTAGGTCGGAGCCGTTGCCCACGATGGTGAGGGGCAGATCGCAGCGATAACAGGTATCGAGCGTGGCGACGAGGCCCTGCTCGGTATCGGGCGTGACGAAGACGTCGGCCGGGCCGCCGATCTTAAACGTGGTGTGCTCGCGCATGGGTTCGCTCATCAACACGTTGTCCTCGCCGGCAACACCGGCGAGCGCGCAGAGCAGGTCTTCGTTAAAAAAGTCATTCTCGTGCATACGAATATCCGCCTTATGGTGGTCGTTTTCATCAATCGAATGCAATATACCCCACCCGGATGGATTTGGTGCAAAGTAACCTGACTCCAATGCATCACATGGTGCAAAGGGGCCAGGTTACTTTGCACCAATCGCGGCGATAAAACAGCCGTCTACCGGATTGGTAAAGTGTTTATCACCGAGGTAGAGGGGCGGTCGCTATACTTTCAAGAGATTGCGCGTAAACCTGGAAGGAGCGAGATGGCCAACAAAGTCACCCTCAAGCAGATCGCCCAGGAGGTGGGGCTTTCCCCCTCGTCGGTCTCGCTTGTTCTCAATAATCGGCCCTGTCGCATCTCGGAAGAAAACCGCAAGCTCATCAGGGAGGTCGCGGCGCGCAACCACTATGTTCCTAATCAGATTGCGCGTAGTCTGGTCATGCGCGAGTCGCGCACGCTGGGCCTTATCGTCCCTAACATCGAGAGCCGCTTTTTTGCCTCGCTCGCCGGTAGCCTGGAAAAGCGCTGCCGCGCGGACGGCTATGCGCTCTTCATTACCAGCTCGGGCGGAAGCGCCGATGACGATCTGGAGCTGCTGCGCCAGCTGGTGACGCGCGGCGTCGATGGCGTCTTCCTGGTCGTGGGCGACGAGTTCTCCGATGACCGCGCCCTGCGCGAAGAAGTCAGCCACCTGCCCATCCCGGCCGTAATGGTCGACCGTGCCATTGAGGGACTCGAGTGCGACAAGGTGATGTTCGATCACGAGATGGGCGGCTACATGGCCACCCGCTATCTGATCGAGCAGGGCCACCGTCGCATTGCCTGCTTGGTTAACGCGCGCCGTTCCAATACGGGGCGTAAGCGACTTGCCGGCTATGAGCGCGCGCTGCGCGAGGTTGGCCTGCCTATCGACGCACGGTTGGAGTTTGAGAGCGAGTACTACATTCCGAGTGCATACGAGGCCTCGGAGGCGGTGCTCGCAACTGATGCCACCGCCGTGTTCGCAAGCTCGGACAACATTGCCCTCGGTTTGCTCAAGCGCCTGCACGAGATGGGGAAGAGCATTCCGGGCGACATCTCGGTGGTGAGTTACGACAACTCGGCGGCCGACGTTCTCTTTGAGCCGGCGCTGACCGCCATTGAGCAGGATCCTGGTGTCCTTGCGGAGCATGCTTTTGGCTGCATGTCCAAGCGTCTTGCCGGTAGGGGCGGCAGGCGTGCCGAAGAGGTCGTCCTGGAGCCGGCGCTTATCGTTAAGGGCAGCGTGCTCGAACTTACCGAATGTAGCTAAACGTACTTGTTTGTTTGCATAGATTGCATGCGGAGTGTCTGCTATTTGCCGGCGGGGCCGGGGTGCCTGCCTTGTTTTGAGAAGTTCGCGGAGCCCACTTCTCAAAACAAGGCAGACACCCCGGCCCTCGTCCGTGAACTCTTCCGCTGGGCGAGCCATAGACGCCGCGCACCGATGCGATAAAGCAGTGGCTTGAAATTGGTGCTATATTCAGCATGAGTTGTTTAATGCTAGTACGGGAGGCTGATATGGGGCTGTTCAAGAAGAAAAACCCGCAGGATGCCTTTGATCCCGATGTGTTTACCATCACGGATACGATTTTGGACCCGCCGCGGTTTACATTTTTGCCGGCTATCTACCAGGACGCCACGCGCCGCAAGTGGGCCGTGCATCAGCGCGGCGGCGAGCCGAAGATTTTTGACTATGCGGACGTGCTGCAGTGCGAAGTAGCCGAGGCGGGCGATCCGGAGGCCGAGGAAGTGGCTTCAAAACAGGAATTTGCCCAGCGTATCCTGGCAAATCCTGCCAAGGCAGCAAAAATAAATGCTGCCAAGCGTAATATGTGTCTTGGTATGGGCGTTGTTGTGGCGGTTCAGACGGGAAAAGACGAGGTTTCCAAATTAGAGATTCCCGTTATGACCGACGAGGTCAAACGCGATTCAAGTCTATATAGGTCGTATCGGAATGTCGCCGAGAAGATCAAGGCCGAATTTGATGCCATGGGAGGGCTGGCCTAATTTTGGCGGCATACGTTTCTGAATGAGGAGTCTGTGCAATGGCAGGCGAATCTTATGCAATTCCCCCCAAAGATCGTGCTGTTGAGGGAATTCTTTGGTATATCCAGCACCATCAGCTTGCCAGCGGCGATCGCCTGCCGGCCGAGCGCGTGCTGTGCGAAGAGATTGGCGTTTCGCGTACGGCGTTGCGTGCCGGTATCACGCGGCTCATCTCGTGTGGAACGCTCGAGAGCCGTCGCGGATCGGGTACGTATGTGTGTCCTCCCAAGCCGCTGAATATCTTCCAGGAAACGTATAACTTCTCCGATGCTGTGCGGACTGCCGGCCTGCACCCCTCTTCTCGTCTGGTTTCCACCGGGACCATCGAGGCGGATGAGGCGCTTGCCGACAAGCTTGGGGTGGCTGTAGGCGCTCCTTTGCTCCGCATGCAGCGCGTTCGACTTATTGAGGGCGAGCCGGCGTCAATCGAGACGGCTCACGTTAACCTGTCCCTGTGCCCATCGCTTCCCGAGCACGATTTTGAGTGTGAGAGCCTTTACGATGTCTTGCTCAAAGAAGGCGGCGTGCGTGTTGAGCATGGACGTGAGCATATCTCCATCTCGCGTTTGAACGTCGAAGAGGCCGAGCTGCTCCAGCAGGAAGAGGGAACGCCGGTGTTCTATGAGAGCACGATCGAATTTGATAAGGACATGCGTTTTGTGGAGCATTGCAAATCGGTGATTTTGCCCACAAAGTTCCGCTTTGCCGATAACGGCGAAAAGAACGGCATGAGGAGCGTGGCAGGTGAACAATGGCTGAAACAGTAGATGCCACCCCGGTTTATATGCGCATTCGACGCCGCGTCGAGGAGCGTATCGAGCGTGGCATATATCCCACGGGTTCCATGATTCCGTCCGAAAAAGACCTCGCCGAGGAATTTGGTACGACACGCTTGACCATTCGAAGTGCTGTCGATGAGCTGGTTCGGCGCGGGCAGATTCGATGCGTCCGCGGAAAGGGCGCGTTTGTGGCGCAGAAAGTGCCCGTTGCCTACGAGCGAACAAGAGGCTTTCGCGAGTCGGTTCGTGCTTCGGGCGGCGAGCCGTCCGTCCGCATCCTCGCGCGTTCCAAGCGTTATGCGGGCCCATATTATGCCAACCTGTTTGGCATTGCCGAGGACGATTTGCTGTATTCGATTCGGCGTTTGAGCTGCGTCAACGGCGATCCCGTATCGATTGAGATGGCGTTCATTCCGTGCCTGCTGTTTCCCACAATCGAAAATATTGACGTGTCGGTCTTCAGTTTGTACGAGACCTATGAGATGTTGGGCCGAAAGCCGGTCATGGCGCAGGAGAAGCTTGATATCGAGGCGGTGGGTGCACGCGACGCGGGCTTGCTTGGCTTGGAACAAGGGGATCTTGTTTTGCTTTTGGAATGCGTGAGCTATGACGCGAGCGGTCAGGCTATCGAGTATGTAAAGTCCTTCAATCGTGGCGATGCGGGCGGCTACACCTATACGTACTAGCTGGGGCTTTGCATCACGCGCGGTAACAGCCGGTCTGTTTGGGCAATTTGACCGACTGTATATACAACCTTACATGGCTCAAAATCGACCGTTCGCCGATGGGGATAAATTAATCGACAAAGAGGTATCAAAAAGCCGTAACCTGTAATCGTGATTGGTATCAAATACTAATGATTTGTTACGAGGTGAGACGATGAAGATGCTCGATTACGTTCAGTTTGCCCATGTGCGTATGGGAGAGAACCTCGAGCGTTCGTCTGAGCTGGTAGCGCAGCTCGTTGATATTTTCCAGTCCGGTTCTTTTGACGCACTTCGTATCGTTGCTTCGGGTTCGTCGCGCCATGCCGCCGATTGCGCCCGCGATTACCTGCAAGATGCCCTGCAAATGCAGGTGTCCGTTGTGACGCCCGAGGCCTTCGTCGATTTTGAACACACCTATCCGCAGCATGCGCTCAACATTGCCGTTTCGCAGAGCGGCTATTCGACCAATACGATTGCGGCGCTCGATTACATGCGTGCACGCGATATGGCTGCAGTTGCGCTCACGGCAAACGTCGAGGCACCCATCAAGGAACACGCTGACATCGTTCTTGACTACGGTGTGGGTGTCGAGTCGGTGGACTTTGTGACTCTGGGCGTCGAGGTTCTCGTTGAGTACCTGGTGCTCTTTGGTATTTACGGCGGTCAGGCGCGCGGAACGATTGACGCCAAGGGCGTTGCCCAGCGTCTTGATGACCTGCGCGAGGCTATCCAGGCTAATGCCGTGATGTGCAAGACCGCTGAGGCATATGTCCAAGACCACATGCTCGAGCTTTCTGAGCACACGCCCGCTATGGTCGTCGGCAACGGCCCCAACTACGGTGTTGCCGAGGAGGCGGCGCTCAAACTGAGCGAGACCATCAAGATTCCTGCCATGCATCACGAGGGCGAGGAGTTCGTTCACGGTCCCGAGATGCAGATAACCCCAGGCTACCTGGTGTTTATTGTCGACGATCCGCAGGGGTCGGAGCGTCTTGCGAATATCGCCGATGCGCTATCGAACGTTACGGCAAAAACGGTGCTGCTCACGGCCCATCCCAAGGGTAGGGCTCACGAGGTTGCGGTGCCTCAGGTGGCTCCGCTGCTCAGCGCAATTCCCAATCTCGTGTTCTTCCAGACGATTGCGGCAATAATCGCCGAGCGTTTGAAGTCATGGGACGTTCACCCGTATCTCGATGCTGTCTCCAAGCAAATGGAGGTCAAGGCAGAGGGCTACGAAGAGTCAGTCAATGCGCTTAAGGCCAAAGCGGCTGAGTGTTACGGAATGTAAGCGGGTTTTGGTGCCCGTTGGCATGGGGGATGTGGAAACAACCCCAGAAAGGAGAGACAAATGAAGGAAACCGAGAAGATCGAGATCATGCATTTCGACCAGGAGGGCTATCTCGAGGACGGCAAGGCACTCTACGAGACCGGCAAGAAGATGACCGCGCTCGCCGACAAGGTCGCCGACGAGGGCTATGACGCCGTGTTCCTGATGGGCGTCGGCGGCACCTGGGACGAGCTCATGCAGCTCGAGTACCTCATGAACAAGTTCGGCGACCGCGACCTCGAGGTCTACCTGATCCACGCCGCCGAGTGGAACGTCTCCGGCCACAAGCGCATGACCGAGAAGTCCGTCGTGCTCACCGCCTCCGAGTCCGGCACCACCCCCGAGGTCCTCGAGGCCGTCAAGAAGATGAAGGGCATGGGCGTGCGCGTCTACGCCATGACCAAGCCCGAGGGCCCCAT
>DBFBFY010000145.1:0-5211 GCA_048201615.1 Collinsella sp. | reverse complement strand
GCACGTCGCGACTGACGACAGCATGATGAAAAAGATCGGCACCCTGCCTTCTGGTGGCGAGTGCATCATCAACAAGATTGCCGCCGATTGCGATCTGCTGCTTGCCGAGGGCTTTATTGAGCCGCACTTCTTTGCCGGTTTCTCTGGTAGCCGCAAGTCCGTCCTGCCTGGCATCGCCAGCTACAAGACCATCATGTACAACCACAACGGTCAGTTTGTGAATGATTCCCACTCGCGTGCCGGCAACCTGTGCCACAACCACGTGAGCGAGGACATGTTTGCTGCCGCCGAGATGGCTCACCTTGCCTTTGTGCTTAACGTGGTGCTCAACGGCAAGCACGAGGTTATCGGCTCCTTTGCAGGCGACATCCATAAGGCACACGAGGCTGGCTGCGAGTTCGTGAAGAGCCTTGCCGGCGTTGAGCCCGTCGAGTGCGAGATTGCCATCACCACCAACGGCGGCTACCCGCTCGACCAGAACATCTACCAGGCCGTGAAGGGCATGTGCTCTGCCGAGGCCACGCTTCCCGAGGGCGGCGTGATCATCGACGTCGCCGGCTGTGCCGACGGTCACGGTGGCGAGGGCTTCTATCACAACATCGCCGACAATGATCCGGCAGAGTTTGAGCGCGCCTGCATCGACCGTCCTAAGGACGAGACCCTGCCCGACCAGTGGACGAGCCAGATCTTTGCCCGCATCCTGGCGCATCATCCTGTGATCATGGTTACCGACCTGTGCGATCACCAGATGATCAAGGATATGCACATGACGCCGGTCAACACTCTCGATGAGGCGCTCAAGCTCGCCTTTGAGATGAAGGGTGCCGATGCCAAGGTGGCCGTCATTCCCGATGGCCTAGGCGTTGTCGTCGCACAGCACTAGTACGCGGCCTAAACGAATCGTTTATAACCGACAAGAAAGATAAGGTTTTATGCTTACCAAACTCCTCTGCGAATTCGGCGCAACGGCCCTCATGATCATCTTTGGCGTGGGCGTGCACTGCGATACCGTGCTCAAGGGCACCAAGTATCAGGGCTCCGGCCACATGTTTGCCATCACCACCTGGTCTTTCGGCATCTCGGTCTGCCTGTTTGTCTTTGGCGGCGCCGTGTGTATGAACCCCGCCATGGTGCTTGCCCAGTGCATCGTAGGCCTGGTGCCGTGGAGCAGCTGCATCCCCTTCATGATTGCCGATATGCTCGGCGGCTTTGTGGGCGCCGTAATCGCTTGGCTTATGTATGCCGATGAGTTCAAGGCTTCCGAGGGCGTCGTCGATCCCATTGCCCAGCGCAATATCTTCTCGACCAACCCCACCACCGAGGGTACGAACTATGCCCGTAATTTCTTCTGCGAGGCTATCTGCACTTTTGTGTTCATCAGCGCCATCCTTGCTGCTGCTAACCGTGCTGGCGAGAACGTCCTGATGCTCGCCATCTGCGTCGGTCTGATCGTTTGGGCTGTTGGCATGGGCATGGGCGGCATCACCGGCTTCGCCATGAACCAGGCTCGTGACCTTGGTCCTCGCATGGCCTATCAGGTGCTGTCGATCAAGAACAAGGCTGACAACAACTGGAAGTACGGCCTGCTTGTTCCTGGCATCGCGCCGTTTGTCGGTGCCGCTCTGGCCGCGCTGTTTGTGCACGGTTTCTTGGGTATGTTCTAGTCCAAGGCTACATAGTTGTCCGCTGGCCGCATGGGGTAACTTCCCAGCGCGTCCTCGGACATGAAAGAACCCCCGCTGCGCACTTCGTGCGGCGGGGGTTCTTTCGTCCTGCGGAATGCGCTGGGAAGTTACCCCATACGGCCAGCTGCGGGGTCTTTGCTGCGCTCGAGCAAGCAATCCAACATATAAATCTTAATTTGGATTTGGATGGGAGGGGCTTGTTGCTGTTGGGGGGGCATTGAAGCGCGAGTGGCACTTTGGGATGCGTGGCGCTCTGGGTTGAGGCGTTGCTTTGGGATGAGCTTCTTACTTAGGTGAAGAGGGGCTTTATGGCTGAGAGGTAGTCTTTGGCTACGTCGGCTTTATCTGCTTGGAAATTGTGCCAGGCCCACCATTGGACCATTCCTACAAAGCTTGAGGCTATGTGGTGTAGTAGGAAGCTTCGGTCCATGGTGCCGGCGGGGCCTGAGGGGTCGACGGGCACGGTTTCGGCTGCTCGTGACATGATGGTCTTGCGTAAGCAGTCGGCGAAGACGCGTGAGCCGGCGCCGGCTACCAGTGCCCGTACACCCTGCCGACGATTCCAGAGGTTGTTGAGGATATGCTCGACCTGTACGAGTGGGTCATCGAGGGGCGTACCGTCATCGTCGAGGGCATGGGTGCAGATATCGCGCACGAGCTCAGCGAGCAGGTCATCTTTGCTCTTGAAGAGCCCGTAGAACGTGGCCCGACCTACGTGGGCACGAGCGATGATGTCGCCGACGGTGATCTTGCCGTAGTCTTTCTCGCACAGGAGCTCGGAGAACGCCGTAACGATGGCAGCGCGGCTTTTTGCCTTGCGGGCATCCATGGCTATGCGTCCGCGTGAACGAGTAGGCAGCGGAGCGTACCGGAGCAACCTTCGTAGGGGCGTTTGCCGGCGCCGTAGCCGACGGCTTCGATGCGGTAGCGTGAGGGCAGTTGGTCGGACGTGCGCAGCGCGGTGACGATGGCGGCGCCCGTCGGCGTCACGAGCTCGCCGGCGACCGGTGCAGGCGTGAGGGCGATATTGCCCGCCTGGCACAGGTTGACGACAGCGGGGACGGGAATGGGCGTGAGGCCGTGGGCACAGTGGATGGTGCCGTGACCCTCGGAGAGCGACTCGACCACGATGTCCTCAATACCAAGGTCGTCGAGGCAGATGGCGACAGAGCAGACGTCGACGATGGAGTCGACGGCGCCCACCTCGTGAAACAGGACGGTGTCGGGCGTTTTGCCGTGAGCCTTTGCCTCGGCATCGGCGAGTACGGAAAAAATGGCGAGGGCACGACGCTTGGCACCATCGCTTAGCCGTGAGCCATCGATGATGGCGGTGACATCCGCCAAAGAACGGTGGTGATGGTGGTGGGCGTGATGGTGACCCTCATGGTCATGCTCGTGGCAGTGCTCGTGTTCGTGCTCGTCATGGTCATGATGGTGGTGCTCATGCTCGTGCATGTGCTCGGTGCCCGCTTCGTTGCCGTAGAGCCAGGCCATATCGTGATCATGGTTCTCGAGCTCCTCTGCCAGCTGAACGTCAAAGTCGCAGGCGTCGATGCCATGCTTGTTTACGCGTGTAACGGCAATCTCAAAGCCGTCGACCGGCAGCGTGGCGAGCTGTTCGCGCAGGTGCTCCTCGCTGGCGCCCAGGTCGAGCAGGGCCGCGACGGTCATATCGCCGCTGATGCCCGAGGTGCCGTCGATGATAAGCGTATGCTGATGGTTGGACATGGAATGCTCCTTAACGGGCGCGGGATGTACCGGCGCTCAGATGATTGATAAGACTTGCCTGGTAGGCGGCACCAAAGCCGTTGTCGATATTGACGACCGAAACGCCACTGGCACAGGAGTTGAGCATGGCGAGCAGCGCGGCTACGCCACCAAAGCTCGCGCCGTAGCCCACGCTGGTGGGAACGGCAATGACCGGACAGCTCACCAGACCGCCGATAACGCTCGCCAGGGCGCCTTCCATGCCGGCGATGGCGATGACCACCTGCGCCTGGGCAAGTTCCTCGGCATGAGCGAGCAGGCGGTGCAGGCCGGCGACACCCACGTCGTAGAGGCGGTCGACCTCGTTGCCGTAGAACTCGGCCGTCAGTGCCGCCTCTTCGGCGACGGGCAGGTCGCTCGTGCCGGCGCAGGCGACGACAACGCGTCCGTTACCGGTGGGGGAGGGCTTGCCACCCACCAGGGCGAGCTGGGCGTTCGGGGCATATCCCAGGTCGATGTCGTTGCCGAGAAGCTCCGAGGTACGGGCTGCTTTTTCGCTGTCCAGGCGCGTGACCAGGATGCGCTCCTGACCGGCATCGCGCAGCGCTTCGATAATGGCGGCAATTTGCTCGGCGGTTTTACCGGCGCCGTAGACAACCTCGCCGGCTCCCTGGCGCACCCCGCGCGAAAGATCGAGCTGCGCAAAACCCAGATCGGCGGTTGGCGCCGTCTGGAGGCGCGTGAGGGCGACTGCCGGGGTGACTACTCCGCCGGCAACATCGCTCAGCAATTGCTCAAGATCTCGCTTATCCATATATGTTCCCTTCGACGGCGCAAAGTCTAGCACTCAAAGGGTATGTTTCCGAACACTAAGACAAAATTGTTCGGAAACTATAGGACAGACTGATTCTCTTGTTAGAAGGATCGACTAGTCGCGCAGGATGATGTCCATGGCGAGCATCAGGTTGCGCTCATCGATGGCAAACGGGGCGGCTTCGCGCGTCTTGGGCTTGGCGCAAAACGCGATGCCCGTGCCCGCGGCCTGAATCATGGGGATGTCGTTGGCGCCGTCACCGATCGCGACGGTGTGGGCCATGTCGACACCGCACTCAACCGCCCAATCCAGCAGCTGGATGAGCTTGGATTCCTTGGTCACGATGTCTGCCGCCAGCTTACCGGTGAGCTTGCCGTCCACGACCTCTAGGCGGTTAGCCAGGCAAAAATCGATGCCCGCGGCGGCCACGATCTTGTCGGCCACCTCATGGAAGCCGCCGCTTACCACGCCGACCTTCCAGCCCTTGCTGTGCGCTGAGCGCACAAGCTCCAGCGCGCCAGGAGTAAACGTCACGCGCTCAAAGGTACGCTCGAACACACTCTCGTCCAAGCCGGCAAGCAGCCCCACGCGCTCCTCGAGCGCCTGCTTAAAGTCCAGTTCGCCGCGCATGGCGCGCTCAGTGATCTTCGCCACTTGCTCGCCTACGCCGGCCTCCTCGCCCAACAGGTCGATGACCTCCTGGTTGATGAGCGTGGAGTCGATATCCATAACAATGAGCCGTGCAGTCATGACGGGCCTTTCCAAGTGCTGTTTTATTGGGGCATATTGTCGCACGTGACGCGTGCAGACGGGTGCCGCGACGCATCAATTGTTTCGTCTCCGTCAAGTCTTTGGGCAGGAGCCACTTTTCCGCGGCACATCGACACAGGTGCGATAAGATAGAACGCCATGTCTGGCTGCGCGGTTTACGCAGGCTGGGCAAATCTGTACGACGCCGCCCGGAACGACACGGGGCGGCACAGATCCATAAAGGAGGATCACTGG
>DBFBFY010000144.1:0-2625 GCA_048201615.1 Collinsella sp. | reverse complement strand
CGCACTCGCAGGCGGCTTTGCAGGCGGGCTGGGCAACTCGCGCGACCAGGAACCCGCCACGCTCATCGCCGGCGTGGCCGTGGCGACCGCGCTCATGCCGCCCCTGTGCGCGGCGGGCTACGGCATCGCCATCGCAAGCGGGTCACTGTTTCTCTCGGCGCTTTATGAGTTTGGCATCAACGTGGTCTTTATCGCGCTGGCTGCCGAAGCCGTGCTGCTTCTTTTGCGCGTGCCGCTCAAGCGCGACCTGAACGGCGACGGTATTGTGACCGCTGAGGAAGACGCCGAGGTCAACGAGCTGTCACGCAAGGTGCGCCGCCGCATCATTGTGGGCACGATGATCTTTACCATCCCCTGCATCGTCATGACCGCGGGGTCCATTGGCTCGGCGCAGGCCGGCGTGCAGGACGGCTATGGCGTCACCGAAACTACGCGCGAACTTGCCGCGGTGCTGCCGGGCTTTAAGGATTACACCGTCGCCGTCGAGACCTCGGCTGCCGAGGGCGAGGAAGAGGGCATCGTCGAGCGCGAGGTTGTCGCCCATGTGACGACAAGCGAGGCGCTTGGGGCACACGACCGTCACGTCGCCCGCAAGCTCATCGACCTCAATGTGCCCGAGCTCGATCGTGTGGAGTTTGACGTAAAGTGATGCGGGACGCGAGGTGGGCCCGGCACGAGAGCGCAGCCGCGGGGCGCAGGCACAGCCAAGCGCAGCGCTACAGCTCGTACTTGTACACGCGGTAGATGTACTTCTCGGCTTCCATCTCGTAGGTGGCGATGGGCAGTCCATAGCGGTCGTCTCGTCGTTTGGCAGATAGGTCACACTGTGCTGGCCTGCGTTGAGCGAAAAATCGCCCTGGGCTTGCAGCAGCTTGTCCTCAAAGCCCGAACCTGCCCAAAAATCGGACAAGCCCACGGAAGGCCGTAGCAAGGTCATTTGCGCAACATATGTCCAGTAAAAACGGGTGGCAGCCGCTACGGCTACCACCCGTTTGTCTCATATCTAGCCCATAGCAGACCAGCTACTTCTTAATGCCGCGCCCCAGGCGCTTGGCGACCGATGCAACGGCCTCCTCACTGGCAGATCCGCAGCTCGCACAGCCGTCGTGGGCACGCATCTGACCGGTGACCTCGTCCATCGCGAGCGGCGCCACCTTCTCAAGCTTAAAGCCCTTACCGGCGCGCATGTTCTCCTTGGCCACGCTGATCATGAGCTTAATGCGGTTGAGCTGGTTGACCTCGGACGCACCGGGGTCGTAGTCCACCGCGACGATGTTGCTCTCGGGATGCTGGCGGCGCAGCTCCTTGATCACGGCCTTGCCCACCACGTGGTTGGGCAGGCACGCGAAAGGCTGCGTGCAGATGATGTTGGGCGCACCGTGGTCGATCAGGTCGAGCATCTCGGCCGTGAGCAGCCAGCCCTCGCCCATGTTGTTGCACACCGAAAGCACTGTGCGGGCCTTGTCGGCCATGGTGCCGATGCGCTCGGGAGCCTCAAAGCGGCGGGACCTTTCGAGCATCTCCTCCACCGGCGTACGCATCCAGTCCACGAGTTTGATGAGCGCCTGCATACCAGCGCGCGTAGTGGCAGAGCTTCCCAGCTCGTCCTTCTGCAGCTCCGCGTTGCTCATGGAGTACAGGAAGAAGTCGAGCAGACCCGGCACCACGGCCTCGCAGCCCTCGCGCTCGATCACGTCGACCACATGGTTGTTGGCCGTAGGGTGGAACTTGACCAGGATCTCGCCGACCACACCCACGCGCGGCTTGGTGCCCTCGCCCACGAGCGGCATAGTGTCGAACGCGCAGATGGCCTCGCGGCACAGCTTGGTGTAGTTGTGGCGGTTGAACTTGGGCGCCAGCTTGCGGGCGCGCGCCATGTACTCCTCGTAGAGCGCGTTGGCGGCACCGGGCGTGGCCTCGTACGGGCGGCAGCGGTAGAGCATCTGCATCATCACGTCGCCAAAGAGCACCGCGTAGACTGCCTGCTTAAGCAGCGCCGGCGTAATCTTAAAGCCGGGGTTGTCCTCGCCCAGCGCCACGGCCGAAAGCGAGATCACCGGAATCTCGGGGTGGCCGCTCTCGCGCAGGGCCTTGCGGATGAGCGCGATGTAGTTGGTGGCACGGCAGCCACCACCGGTCTGGCTGATAACCACGGCCGTCTTGGACAGATCGTACCTGCCGCTCTCGATAGCCTCCATAATCTGGCCCGTCACCAGGATCGACGGATAGCAGATGTCGTTGTTCACGTAGCGCAGGCCGGCCTCGACGGCGTCGTGATCGGTCGAGGGCAGCAGCTCCAAGTTGTAGCCAGCACCGCGGAACACCTCTTTGACCAGGTCAAAGTGGATCGGCGCCATCTGCGGGCACAGGATGGTGTAGCCCTCCTCGCGCATCTGCTCGGTAAAGGGCACCTTGGGCCACGCGGTCGAAGCGCTCTCGCGCTGCGCCTCGAACGTGTACTTGCGGCTCGCGAACGCGGGAGCGTCCGTGGAGGGCGCCACCGGCGCGGCATCGCCCTGCTCGTAAGTCTCGCCCGCGGCCGTAGCCTCGGCCAAGCGCTCGGCCTCCTGGTCCTTGAGCGCCGCCATGAGCGAGCGAATACGGATACGCGCGGCGCCCAAGTTG
>DBFBFY010000143.1:0-4667 GCA_048201615.1 Collinsella sp. | reverse complement strand
CGTCTGGATCTTGTAGAACAGGTCGTGACGCAGGTTCTTAGCGAAGCCGCAACTCGCATGGCTGCAGGTGACGCCGGCAGCGGCGCCAAAAGCAAGCGACGTCAGCGCGATGAGCACCAAAAAGCCCGCGGTGGGAAGCATTTCGGCTACGGTGGCGCCGTCTTTGATGGCGTCGATCAGGTTGGCAGTGATAAATGGAATCAGCATCTCGCAGAGCACCTCGCCAAGCACGAGCAATGGCGTGGCAACAGTGACTTTCATATAGTCGCGGATGCTGCCCATGAGGGTTTTAATCATCCAGTTCCTCCCAGGTTACACGGATTTTATCGAGCATTTCGGCGAGGTCCTCGCGCTCGTCGTGGGTGAGCGCGCTAAAGGCCTGCTCTCTAAAGCGAATGCGGGCTGCCTGGTCGATGCGGGCGTTTTCCCGGCCGGTTTCGGTCAGGCGAATGGTGAGCTGCCGTCGATCCTTGGGGTTACGGCTGCGCTCGATGAGGCCGTTGAGCTCGAGCTTGGACAGGATCTCGGAAAGCGACCCCGGCTTGAGGTCAAAGTGCATGCCGAGTTCCTGCTGCGACATCTCGCCGCCGGGTTGCTTGGCCAGCAGGCAGATGATGGGCGCCTTGCCGGACACGCCTCCGCCATGAAAGTGCATGTAATGGCCGCAAAAGCCCAGACCGCTCAGGATGCGCTTGGCGAGTTTGTCTTCGGCGCTGACCGCTTCGGGTATGTCTACCGGTTGCGACGGGTCACCGCCGGGCTCATGTGGAAGGACGAGTGGTTCAACACACATATCTAAGCTTCGCTCCTTTCTTTAGTTAGGTAGTGGAATTGTTTTGTGCCTAACTAATCTAGGAGCATAAGAAATCAATGTCAAGGTACCAAACTTATTAAGTTACGGCGTTTTGCCAAACGCCGTAACCGCTCGACGCTGCAAGCGTTCCTAAGCAGCAATCTGTGATTCCGCCACGGTCCGCTTCGGTGCACGTGATCCCTTGGGGACGGAGGAAAAGGGATCATTTTCCGAAACCTTTCCGCAACAATTTGCCCTTCGCACTGCTCGATTCCGCTCGCAACGTCCCCTGCGCTACACTTAGTCGCATTGTGGCGCTGCCGCGCCGCGCCCGACTCAAGGGGGACACTCATGAAGAACACTCAGCTGCTGCTGATTAACGATATGTGCGGCTACGGCAAGGTTGCGCTTTCCGCCATGCTGCCGGTGCTGTCGCACATGGGTTACCGTATCCACAATCTGCCGACGGCACTTGTGTCCGATACGCTCAACTACCCCAAGTTCTACATCCACGACACCACCGAGTACGTGCGTCAGAGTCTTGCCATCTGGGAAGAGCTCGGCTTTGAGTTCGACGCCATCTCGACCGGCTTTATCGTGACCGAGGAAGAGACGCGCATCATCTCGGACTTTTGCCACCGCCGTGCGCAAAAGGGCACCAAGGTGTTCGTCGATCCCATCATGGGCGACAACGGCAAGCTCTATGCGGGCGTGCCCGAGTCCACGATTGGTCTCATGAGGCACCTGCTCGAGTGCGCCGACTACGCGGTTCCCAACTACACCGAGGCGTGTCTGCTCACCGATACGCCTATCGCCGAGCAAATTACGCCCGATGAGGCCCGCGCCCTTGTGGACGCCGTGCGCGAGCTGGGTGCCAAGTCGGTGGTCATTACGAGCGCTGTGGTCGACGGTGCGAATGTTGTCATCGGTTACGACCATGTGGCGGGGAAGTACTTCACGATTCCCTTCGACCTGATCCCGGTCTACTTCCCGGGCACGGGTGACACGTTCTCGGCGGTGCTCGTCGGCCGCGTTATGGCCGGCTGGAGCCTGCAGCGTGCGACGGCCGACGCCATGCGTGTGGTAGCCGAGCTTATCGAGCGCAACGCCGACCAAGAGGATAAGTCGGCCGGCCTTCCCATCGAGGCCTGCCTGGATGTGATCGACCATGAGTAACGCCGGCGAGGGCGGCGCCAAGCCGGCCGACGAGAACAAGCCGCTTGGTGCGCCGCGTGGCAAGCGTCCGCGTATCCGCATAAGCTGTGTGGACCAGCTGGGTGCGTGCCGCTGTCACCATGGTCATAAGCCGGGCGACGTCTTTGACTTCGACCGAGACCGCGGCAAGATGTGCGCCATGGCCTGCCATGTGGGCTTTCCCTATATCGATATCCTGCGCTATGGCGGAACCGTGCCTGGCAACGAGCCCGGTACGGCAAAATTCTGCTGCCCCGAGGTCGATACGCTGAACGTCTGGCTTGCCGAGATCGTCGACGAGTAACCGAGCGTGGATAATCTCCCACCGAGATAATGAGCGTGGATTTTCTCCCGTTTAGAGCGCACTTGAATGCTCAAAGTGGGAGAAAATCCACGCTCATTTTTCATGTGGGAGATTATCCACGCTCGTTTCGCGTCGAAGGTGTGGCCCGCGACCTCGCTTGCCTACAGCTGCTCGAGCATAGCGGTGCAACCGGCGAGCACATCGCGGTAGGTGGCATCGAAATTACCGGTGTACCAGGGGTCGGCTACGTCGCCGGGGCGATCAGTCCAATCGAGCAAGCGCGAGATCTTGCCATCGGGGTCCTTGCTAAAGATACGGTACAGACCGCGGGCGTTCTCGTCGTCCATATAGACAATGTGGTCCCAGTCGCCATACTCCGCGCGACGCACCTGACGCGCGCGATGTGCGACGACGGGAATCCCGACTTCGCACAGCTTAGCGACCGTGCCATGATGCGGCGGGTTGCCGATCTCCTCAGTTGAGGTCGCGGCGGAATCGATGACAAACTCCGCCTCGCGCCCAGCGCGGCGCACGAGCTCGGTAAACACCGACTCGGCCATGGTCGAGCGGCAGATATTGCCGTGGCAGATAAAGAGAACGCGGTGGACGGGCTTGGGGCTATTCATGACCAGCTCTCTCCAAACGAAGCCAAGTACGACGCATTATCGAACGGCGTCCCTGGGGCCTGACGACGCCAGCGAGCGCGACAGGTTCATGCTGGGAACCTCGATTATGCGCCAGAACACAACGGAGACGAGCATGCTTGCGGGCAGCGAGACCGCGGCAATCGCGAGCGGGTCGACAATCCCGAGCCTGGGCAGCAGGGCAGCGAGCGCACCGATGACAATGGCGTGGGTAAGGTAGAGGCTGTACGGACACCTTTCCCAAAAAGACCATGGGGGCCGCAGAGAGCGCACGGCGCGTGAACCCGTCGGCGATCGCGACGACAACCACCACCAGGCAGGCCGCGTTCATGGCGGTGGACTCCAACGCCTCGAGGACCCCGCCGGGATGCCACACGAGCGAGAGCTCGATAACGCCAACGGAGGCCACAAGCAGCGCCAGCTCGGCCAGCATTGAAAGTTTGACAGCCTTGATTTTGTCGAATTGCCGGGCCACCATGACGCCAAGCCAGAACATCAGGCAAAGGCGCAGCGGAAAGTAGCCCGTCCAGTGCGAGACAAGCACCGCAATAAAGGTCGCAACAACCGCCAGACCCGTCCGGCGAATCCTTGATATGCACCAGATGGCCAGCGGAAGCGTCAAACTAAACCAGAGCTCCCAGCTCATGGACCAGACGGGAGAGTCAACGCGGACGAGCTGCGCGCCAAAGAGGTTGTTGACGCCATCGGACACGTTGAACAGCACGTCAAACTGCATGAGGATGTCATGAACCGCAGTGGGAAGGCCCGCGTCGTAGGCGACGGCAAGCGCGGAGCGCGACGTGGACCCCAGGCGCCAGGCCACGTAGCCCGCAGGAAGGGCCAGCGCAATCGCCGCAAACAGCGGCCCGCATAGGCGGACGACCCTTCTTGGGTAATAGCCAAGCCAGTCGTACCCGCCGTTTCCCATGTGCTTAAAGGGAACAAGAGACAGCACTATGCCGGACAGGATAAAGAACACCATAACCGACGCGCCGCCAGGGAAGAGGCTCGGACCCCCCGCGCCAAACGGCTTGACCATGATGTCGACGTGATACAGGAACACTATCAGCGCCCCGAGCCCTCGCAGGCCGTCAAGCGACAAGACGCGCTTCTCGTGACCAGGCATCATCACCCCTTCATACGTGCATTCGAGCAGAGCGTTCCATTATATACCCTCATGGATTTAGCGTACATTTTGACGAGAAAGACCCCCAAAACGGGCCGATTCGGGGGTCTGGCTCATGTGCATGTTAACGGCGGCGTGCAGATTGTCTACGGCAACATGGCATCTAACTACGCAACTCCGATGCGCGAGCTGCTGGGTATGGAGTAAACGCCCCACATATCTATAAAATCCGGTATAAAAGGCGGCGGCAGACAATGAACTGCCGCCGCCTCTGAGTTGCCCCACGCGCATTTCGTGTATCTGAAATACATGAAATTGCACTGCTGGAGCTTGCAGGTGGATAAGCACTACCCGTATGGGACGGTTTTCACCGGTTGCTCGCCACCCTGGGCTCCTGGGCTGTGTTCGCCCCTATGCCCGTATTGAGGGCTGTGCTGATTGACGGCGACGCTCCCAACGAGTCAGCTTAATCGTCACCAGCGTGAGCGCCCAGGCCACAAGCGAGAACGCGGCGCCCACTGCACCCACGTACGCAATGCCAATGCTGCTTACCACGGCGCCGCCCACTGCGGTGCCAAACGAGATGCCGACGTTAAACGCCATGGG
>DBFBFY010000142.1:0-11962 GCA_048201615.1 Collinsella sp. | reverse complement strand
CCGGTGCAGCCGAGCTTCTTAGCGCGCTCGTTCATGGCCTTCACAAATGTGGCCTCGGCGTCTTTGGTCTTAGGGTCGATCTTCTTGCCCACATATTCGGCGAGCACGATGGCGGCGTCGTTGCCCGAGGGAATCATCAGGCCGCGCAGTGCCTGCTCCACGGTAAGCTCGTCGCCTTCGAGCAAGCCGGCGGTCGAATTACCCACGGTGGCTGCGGCGTTGCTCACCGTGACCTTCTCGTCCATCTTGCAATTCTCGACGGTTAGGATTGCGGTCATGACCTTGGTGATCGAGGCAATCTTGACCTGCTCATCGGCGTCGCGGGCATAGTAGACGGTGCCGTCTTTGCCCATGACGAGGGCATTGGTCGCATCGATATCGGGCAGGTTTTCGGCCGTGATACCGCGCACATCGGCGGTTTTGCCGCAAACATTGTCGGTCGTGAGCACTTGGGCGCCGGCGACGGTGGGCACGCCAGCGGCAAGGGCGATAGCGCAGACAAAGCCGGCGGCAAGCTGGGCTGAGCGCTTTGCAAAAGGGGTGAGGGACTTCACGGATTTCGCTTTCGACGGGATGGTCTCTTCTGGAACTAGAGTATATCGTTTGCCGGCGTCGGCGATCATCGCGTGCGTGCGTGGCCCACATCCGCACCCGAACGGGCACAAGGGTGCTTAAGGCCGACTTAATCACCCACGCTTGTTGTGTGTGGCGTGCGTCGCCTCGGGCATAATGGAGCGCGAGAGGAGCACGTATGAACGAGCGCATACTGGTAGTTGATGACGAGAAGGCCATCGCCGATTTGGTTGGTATCTACCTTACAAAAGAGGGCTTTGATGTCCAGATTGCCTATAGCGGGGCCGATGCTGCCAAGGCAATCTTGGAGCAGGAGTTCGATTTGGCGCTGCTGGATGTCATGCTGCCCGATATCGATGGATTTGAGCTGCTGCGTACGATCCGTTCCAGCCATACCTATCCTGTGATCATGCTGACGGCGCGCGATGCCCAGCAAGACAAGATCGAGGGCCTTTCGCTTGGTGCGGACGATTACGTGGTTAAGCCGTTCCGCCCGCTGGAGCTCATCGCGCGTGTGCACGCTCAGCTTCGCCGCTACACCAGCTACGGTAGCCGTGCGCAGGCGGCCGAGTCGCCGACCATTCAGCTCGACGGCTTGGAGATCAACCGCGATGCTCGTTCCGTAACGGTGGACGGTTCAACGGTACGCCTCACACCCACCGAGTATTCAATCTTGCTGTATCTGGTCGAGCATCGCGGCAGCGTGGTGGCCGTGGAGGACCTGTTCCGTGCGGTGTGGAACGAGGATTTTATGCCCGGCTCCAACAATACGGTGATGGTGCACATTCGCCACTTGCGTGAAAAGATTGGCGACGACGCACAAAAGCCGCGCTTTATCAAAAACGTCTGGGGCGTCGGCTACATAATCGAATAACGCTTTTCGCTTGTGAGGATCTTGATATGACAAAAGACGATAGACAAGCGTTCGAGGTGCCCGATCGACTCTTTGAATACGTGAGGTCGGTCGTCGACAACCGCGCGCTTGCAACGGTGCTGCTCTTTTTGCTGAGCCTGCTGCTGATTGGCATTGATAACATCGCTGGAATCTTGGCGGTGCTGCTTGTCGGCTTTTTGCTGATCGATCGATTTGAGATCGTGCGCCGCTGCATGGTGATTGGCGGCGCCGCGTGGGCCATGACGTTGGCGATTGGCGCCATGGCGCTCGGCGGCATCGAAGGGCCGGTGCTGTTCGATGCCGGCTTTGTATTCAACATGCTTGGCTTTGTGCTGGCGCTTGCCGCGTGCGTGCTGTTCTTGTGCGGCCGCGCCCTGTACTACCAGGGCTACGAACAGGGCGAGCAGCATGCCGATTGTGTGCTGGCCGCTCGTATTCAAGATCGCCTGATCGATCACCCCGACACCTGGGACAACATTGACGGCGACTTCTTGGAGGTCGAGGGCGCCCTTAACCGCGTGCGTGACCGTGGGCGCAAGGTGCAGCAAGCTCTGCGTGACGAGTCGCATCGCAAGGACGATTTGGTCACGTACTTGGCACATGACCTACGCACCCCGCTTGCCAGTGTGGTGGGCTATCTTTCGCTGCTGCAAGAGGCTCCTGAGCTGCCGGTTGAGCAACGTGCGCACTTTACGGGCGTGGCTCTCGACAAGGCGCACCGGCTCGATGCACTCATCGAAGAGTTCTTCGATATCACGCGCTTTGACTTCCACGATATCGTGCTCACGCGCGGCTATGTTGATCTGGGGTTGCTGCTGGCTCAGGTGGCTGACGAGTTCTATCCCATCCTCAACGAGCAGCATAAGGAAGCCCAAGTTGATATTCGCGAGGACCTGACGGTGCTCGTGGATGGCGACAAGATGGCTCGCGTGTTCAACAACATCATGAAAAACGCCGTTGCCTATAGCTATGAGGGCTCGACCATCACGATCGAGGCCAGACGCCGGGACGGCGGTGGCGTGCGCGTGCGCTTTATCAATCAGGGCGATCCCATCCCTGAGGCAAAGCTCAAGGTGATCTTTGAGAAGTTCTATCGCCTGGATGCGGCGCGTGCGACCAATCGCGGCGGCGCTGGACTGGGGCTTGCCATCGCCAAGGAGATCGTATGCGCGCACGGCGGTACCGTTGCATGTGAATCGACGCCCGAACACACGATATTCACCATCGAGCTGCCCGCCGCATAGCCAGTGTGCCCTTACAAACACTTGACAATGCGCTCACGTGCATATGAGCCGCGATTCCTACTATCGATACTGCTGAATTGATATCGATGTGGAGGTATGCGGTATGACGGCTGCTGCGGCTGTGGAGCCCACGGAGCTTGAAGAACTCATGAAAGCGCAGGCCGAGGCCGCGCACGAGCGCGAGGTTGGGGATGCGACTCGCCCCACGGCAGAGGATCTTGCCGCCTCGCCGACGCGCATCGATGTCGAGGGCCTCGACCTGTTCTATGGCGACCATCATGCGCTCAAGGACGTGAATATCAAGATCCGCGACAAGCAGATCACCTCGTTCATCGGGCCTTCGGGCTGCGGAAAGTCCACGTTGCTGCGCTGCTTTAACCGCATGAACGACGGCATCAAGGATTGCCGCATCGAGGGCAAGATTGCGCTCGATGGTCAAGATATCCTGGGCGATTACGACATCTGCCGTTTGCGCCAGCGCGTGGGCATGGTGTTCCAGCGCCCCAACCCGTTTCCCATGAGCATCTACGACAACGTCGCCTATGGGCCGCGCGGCATGGGCGTGCGCGATCGCGCTGTGCTGGATGGGCTGGTCGAGGATTCCCTTCGTCGCGCTGCGCTATGGGATGAGGTCAAGGACAAGCTCAAGGAGTCGGGCCTGGGTCTTTCGGGTGGACAGCAGCAGCGCCTGTGCATCGCCCGCGCACTTGCCGTGCAGCCCGACATTCTGCTGATGGACGAGCCGACCTCGGCACTCGACCCTGTGTCGACGCTGGTGGTGGAGCAGCTGGCCTGCGAGCTCAAAGAGACCTGCACGCTCGTGGTCGTTACGCACAATATGCAGCAGGCGGCGCGTATCTCCGATTCGGTCGCATTCTTTTTGCTGGGTGAGCTGGTGGAGCACGCGCCCACCGCGCAACTCTTCAAGAATCCGACCGATCCGCGCACGGCGGATTATTTGACGGGGCGTTTTGGCTGATACCATCTAGTAAAGGTACCTTTAGGGTTAAGATGCGGTCATGCCGGCCGCAAAGGGGTTCAACATGATCTATTACGTCGAGGACGATGACAACATCAGGGATTTGACGGTCTATGCACTGCGCAAGCAGGGGATTGAGGCCGAAGGCTTTTCGTGCGACGGTGAGTTTAAGGCTGCCGTGGCGCGACGGGTACCCGATGCCGTCCTGCTCGACATCATGCTGCCCGATACCGATGGCTTGGCGATTATGCGTCGACTGCGTGCCGATCGCCTGACGGCGACGGTGCCCATCATGATGCTTACCGCCAAGGATACCGAGCTCGACAAGGTGATGGCGCTCGATGGCGGTGCCGACGATTACCTGACTAAGCCGTTTTCGCTCATGGAGCTCGCCAGCCGCTGCCGCGCACTGCTGCGTCGCGGCGGCATGGTCAAACAGGCAAGCGATGTGCTCAGCGTGGGCGACATCGTGCTCTCGCCCAGCCATCGTGAGGTGACTGTTGCCGGCGAGTCGCTTAAGCTCACCCTGCGCGAGTTCGACCTGCTCGAGTACCTCATGCGCAAGCCCGGCGTGGTCTTTACCCGCGAGTCGTTGCTGCAGAGCGTGTGGGGCTGGGACTTCGACGGCGGTTCGCGCACTGTTGACGTGCACGTGCAGACGCTTCGCCAAAAACTGGGCGAGCATGCCAGCGCCATCGAGACCGTGCGCGGCGTGGGCTACCGCTTGGCCGAGCCTTCTGCCGGTGATGGTGCCGAAGGTGACGACACCGCGGCCACCGCATCGGAGGAGTAACCCGTGGTCTTCGCCCCCCAGGGAAAACATACGCTGTCGCACCGCGTTTTTGTGACGATCTTTGTCTGCGCCATGGCGGTTATCGTGGCGTTTACGGTGCTGGGTGCGTTCTTTGTGCAAAACACCTTGGCGGATGCCACGAGTGCCAACCTGGCGCAAGAAACCGAGCTCATTGCTGCCGCCCTCGACGAGCAGCAGGAGCCCATCCCGTTCTTGCGTAGCCTCGATCGAGAGGACTTGCGCATCACGCTGATTAACAAGGATGGATCGGTTGCCTACGACAACGAGGCGTCGCCTTCCACACTGCCCAACCATGGCGATCGCCCCGAGGTCATCGAGGCCTTTGAGAGTGGTTCGGGTTCCGCGGAGCGCGCAAGCTCTACGCTCGACGAGATTATGCTGTATCGCGCCGTCGCCCTTGATAACGGCCAGGTTGTCCGCTTGGCGCAGGCCCAGCCTGGCGTTGCGGCGATTTTGCTGTCGATGGTGGCGCCGATGCTGCTTATCGCAGCAGCGGGTGCGGTACTCTCGTTTTTTATGGCGCGCCGCGAGTCCCGTGCCATCATCGCGCCTTTGCAAGAGGTGGATTTGGACCACCCACGCCGTAGCTATGAGCACGCCTATGCCGAGATGGTCCCCATGCTTGAGCGTATTGAGTCGCAGCGCCAGGAGCTCAAGCGCCAAATGGCGGTGCTGGCGGACAACGACCGTATGCGCCGCGAGTTCACGGCGAATATCACCCATGAGCTCAAGACGCCGCTTACGGCGATTTCGGGCTATGCCGAGCTCATCGCAAACGGCATGGTCGAGGGCGAGGGCGACCTGCGCAACTTTGGCGGTCGCATCTATCGTGAGGCGGGCCGCTTGGCAGCGCTTGTCAACGATATCCTTACGCTGTCTAACTTGGACGAGGCCGAGCGTGCAGCTGAGGGCGAGGCGGTGCCCATTGGGTCCACGGAGCCTATTGAGCTCTCGCGTGCCATCTACGCGGTCGAGCAGCGCCTTGAACAGGTCGCCCGTCAGGCGAATGTGACGATAAGTCATGAGACCAAGCCTGTGGTCATCGAGGGCGTGTCGCGCTTGATTGACGAGCTCATCTATAATCTGGCAAGCAACGCCATCCGCTACAATCGACCCGGCGGTACGGTTACGCTGCAGTGCGGCACCAACGACGAAGGCCATCCGTTCCTTGCGGTCGCCGACACGGGAATCGGTATCGCGCCTGAAGAACAGGGCAAGGTATTTGAGCGGTTCTATCGCGTGGACAAGAGTAGGTCCAAGGCACGCGGCGGAACCGGTCTGGGGCTTGCCATTGTCAAGCATGCGGCCCTGTATCATCACGCCACGCTCGATCTGTCGAGCGAGTTGGGCGTGGGAACCACCATTACGGTAACGTTTCCCATACAGCAGGACGAGCCATTCGCATAGCGATATAACATAGATATTGATGCAGACGCCGCATTTGACTTTCGGGTGCGGCGTTGTTGTGCAATTTTACGATTGCTTCCGACATTTTTACAGGAGAGCCTGTTTCTTATGTATAGAGTTTGGTCTCGGTAAAAAGATGCGATAACATACGGACAGTTTTGTCAATCCGAACTGGGGAAATGAAAGGCAAGCTGCATGACCCTTCTCGAACTGTTCCAGCTGCTGAAGAAGCACCTTCAGCTGGTCATCACCCTTCCGGTGGTCTGCGCGATCGCCATGGGCATCGTGTCCTTCGTTGCGATGGACAACACCTATACCGCGACGACGAGCATGTACATTCTCGCCAAGACCGACGATAGCGGTCAGATGAGCTACAACGATCTCTCGGCGAGTCAGATGCTTTCCAACGATATCGCCACGCTGCTGGATAGCGATAGCGTTAAGAGCGGCGCAGCCAATGAACTGGGCCTCACCGATCTGGATGACTACAAGGTGTCTGTTTCCTCCGAGACCACCACGCGTGTCATTACGCTTTCGGTTACCGGCACCGATGCCAAGGAGACGGCTAAGGTCGCAAAGGCCATGGCCAGCTCGGTGAGTACGGTCGCTCAGAACGTCGGCGCTGCCCAGAGCATCAACGTTATCGACGAGGCTAAGACCCCCGAAGCCCCCAGCGGTCCCAAGCGTATGCTGTACGTTGCTGTCGCGTTCCTCGCCGGTATCTTTATCGCAGTTGCCTATGTCGTTTTGGCAGACATGCTCAATACCCGCATCCGCGGTGCCGAAGAGGCAGAAGAGCTCCTGGGCATTCCCGTTGTTGGCCGAATTCCGGCTATGAAAGGTGGTAAATAGGCATGGCTAAGGCAAAGAACACCGATAAGCTCGTTGTACAGAATGCCGCCAAGACCCTTCTGGCCAACATCCGCTTTGCGAGCGTGGACGACCCCATTCGCACCATTACCGTCACGTCCTCGATTCCCAACGAGGGCAAGTCTACGGTTTCCATCAACCTTGCCCAGGCTATCGCCACGAGCGGCAAGTCCGTGCTCCTGGTCGAGGCCGATATGCGCCGCAGGTCCCTTTCCGATATGCTCGGCGTTCGTTCGCGCGGCGGACTCTATGCGGTCCTTTCCGAGCAGATCTCCATTGACCAGGCAATTGTCGAGACGGGTCAGAAGAACTTCTACTTCCTCGATGCCGAGCCGCACATTCCCAATCCTGCCGACATCATCGTTTCTCACCGCTTTGCCAAGCTGGTCAAGGCGCTGTCTGCCAAGTTCCAGTACGTCATCTTCGACGCTCCTCCGGTCGGCACCTTCATCGATGCTGCCGAGATTGCCAGCCTGACCGACGGCACGCTGTTCGTGGTGCGCGAGGACTTCACCAAGCGCGAGGAGGCACTCAACGCCATCGGCCAGCTTAAGAAGTCCGAAAAGGTCAAGCTCATCGGTACCGTCATGAATTACTGTGAGACCGAGACCAGCGAGTACTACTATTCTTACTACACCAAGGACGGTAAGAAGGTTAAGAAGGGCTCCGACGATCAGGGGACTTCCAAAAAGGGCATCTTCACCAACCGAGCAAACGTTTAGTTGATAAGGCTGACCTATGCGTGACATTCATTGCCATATCTTGCCGGGTGTAGACGACGGCGCCGCCGATCTCGATGAGAGCTTGGCGATGCTCGAGGCTGCCAAGCGGGCCGGTGTAACCAGAATCGTTTGCACTCCTCACTGTCGTGATCCCTATTTTGATTACGACAAGATGTGGGATGCCTTTGAGCTGCTGCGTGATAACGCTGACGGTTTTCCGCTCCAGATGGGCTTCGAGGTCAACCATCGAAAGCTCGTTGAGCTTGGTATCGATGCTGCGGAGCACTTGCATTTCGATGGGACCAACGAGTTTCTGCTCGAGCTTTCGACGCATGCCGATGCGTATGCGTTTAGAGAGTACGAGAACACGATTTACGATTTGCAGTGCCGTGGCTACCAGGTGATCATCGCTCATCCTGAGCGCTATCGTGCGGTTCAAAAGGATGTAAGCGTGGCGGAGCGCCTGGTCGATATGGGCTGCAAGCTGCAGGCTTCGGCGGACTTTATTGCCGGCGGTCGCTTTGGTCGCGAGAAAAAGCCGGCACAGCGCCTGTTCGATCAGAACCTGTACAGCTTCATCGCGAGCGATGCCCATAACGTGGGTCATTACGACTGCCTGGCGAAGGCTCGCGCGAAGTTTAGCGTGCGCGGAGCTCATTTTCGCTAATATCTGTCCCTAACGTTCGCATTGAATGAAAGGGCAGCCATGGATATCCAACTTAAGACGGGATGCTTTGATGACGCGGCGTTGGTGCGCCGCGTCGTTTTTATGGACGAGCAGGGCTACGAGAATGAGTTCGACGCTATCGACGAGGATCCGAACTGCATTCATGTGACGCTCTATGTAGACGACGAGCTTGCCGGTTGCTCGCGCGTGTTTCCCGAAGAGCTTGAACGCGTGGCTGACGCAGGGGCCCCGGTGTTGCCGGCATGCGACATGGACGAAGACGTTGCGGCGGGGGAGACCTACATTATGGGGCGCGTCGCCGTGCTGCCGGCTAGGCGTCGTCGCGGACTGGCGAGTGCGATCGTCGAGACCAGTGCTTCGTGTGCACGCGATGCCGGCGCTAAGCTTATTAAGCTGCATGCGCAGGAATACGTGCTGCCGCTCTATGCAAAGGCGGGCTACACGCAAATTGCCCCGGTAGATTACGAAGACGAGGGCCAACCCCATGTCTGGATGGCCAAGCGCGTAGATGGCAGATAGGGACGTTCCTTTTCTGCCGGCAGTTGGGGACACTCCTTGGCAATTGACGCATTGGAGCGCTCGGACATACAGTTTTTCGATTCCGTATGTATATATGCGCGTTAATGGGTTATAAAATCTAAGTCTGAACATAGCAGGTCTGCGATGCGGCTCGGGCGACCGGGCCGTTTTTGCGGACAGGGGTAGCGCGAAAGGACTGCACATGCGTCAATTTAAGACCGAGAGCAAAAAACTGCTCGACCTCATGATCAACTCCATCTACACCAATAAGGAAATCTTCCTGCGCGAGCTTATCTCTAACGCGAGCGACGCCGTCGACAAGCTCAACTTTAAGAGCCTGCAGGATCCGAGCGTCAAGATCGACCAGGGCGACCTGGCTATTCGCGTTTCCTTTGATAAAGACGCCCGCACCATTACCATCTCGGATAACGGCATTGGCATGACCGCCGAGGAGCTGGAGCGCAATCTGGGCACCATCGCCCATTCCGGCTCCGAGGAGTTTAAGACCGAGAACGCCGAGCAGCAGGGCTCCGATGTCGACATCATCGGTCAGTTTGGCGTGGGCTTCTACTCGGCTTTTATGGTCGCCAGCCATGTGAAGGTCGTCAGCCGCGCCTATGGCGAGGATGTCGCCCATGTGTGGGAATCCGACGGTCTTGAGGGCTACACCATCGAGGACGGCGAGCGCGCCGAGCACGGTACCGATGTCATCCTGACGCTGCGCGAGAACGAGAAGCTCGATGCCGACGGCGAGGCCGAGACCTACGATCGCTTCCTGACCGAGTGGGGTCTCAAGAGCCTGATTCAGCAGTACAGTAACTATGTACGCTACCCGATCCAGATGATGGTGTCCAAGAGCCGCCAGAAACCCAAGCCCGAGGACGCCGGCGACGATTACAAGCCCGAGTACGAGGACTACCAGGAGCTCGAGACCGTCAATTCCATGACACCGATCTGGAAGAAGCGCAGCTCCGATGTCGAGCAGAAGGACTACGACGAGTTCTACAAGTCCACGTTCCACGACTTTGACGATCCTGCGCGCACCATCAGCTTCCACGCCGAGGGCACGCTCGAGTATGACGCCCTGCTGTTTGTGCCGGGACGCGCGCCGTTCGATCTGTACAGCAAGGACTACGAGAAGGGTCTGGCGCTCTACAGCTCCAACGTCCTGATCATGGAGAAGTGCGACGACCTGCTGCCCGACTACTACAACTTTGTCCGCGGCGTCGTGGATTCCGCCGATGTGTCGCTCAACATCTCGCGTGAGACGCTGCAGCAGAACCGTCAGCTCAAGGCCATCGCCAAGCGTGTGGAAAAGAAGATTACCGCCGACCTTGAGGATATGCGTGACAACGACCGCGAGGCCTACGAGAAGTTCTTTGAGAACTTTGGCCGCGGTCTTAAGTACGGCATCTACTCGAGCTATGGCATGAAGGCCGATGAGCTCGCCGACCTGTTGCTGTTCTGGTCTGCCAAGGAACAGAAGATGATTACCCTGGCCGAGTATGCCAAGGGCATGCCTGAGGATCAGAAGGCCATCTACTACGCCGCCGGCGACTCGCGTGAGCGCTTGGCCAAGATGCCCGTGGTAAAGGGCGTGCTCGACCGCGGCTATGACGTGCTGCTGCTGACGCAGGATGTGGATGAGTTCACGTTCCAGGCTATGCGTGAGTACGTTGCCGCCGATATGCCCAAGATCTACGAGGACGATGCCGCCCGCGAGGCTGCCGAGAAGGCCGTGGCCGATGGTGCCGAGCCCGAGGTTGAGGATCGTCACCTGGAGCTCAAGAACGTCGCAACCGGTGATCTTGACCTGGCGACCGAGGACGAGAAAAAGGAGGCCGAGGACGCCACCAAGGAGAACGAGGACCTCTTTAACGCCATGAAGGAGGCACTCGGCGACAAGGTCGAGAAGGTTGCCGTCTCTGCGCGCCTGACCGATGCTCCCGCGTGCATCACCACCGAGGGCCCGCTTTCGCTCGAGATGGAGAAGGTGCTCCAGAAGGGTCCCGAGGGCGCGCCCGACGGTATGCCCAAGAGCCAGCGCGTGCTCGAGCTCAACGCCAAGCACCCGGTCTTTTCCAAGCTCGTCGCCGCTCAGAAGGCGGGCGACGCCGACAAGATCAAGCAGTACTCCGGTTTGCTCTATGACCAGGCCCTGCTGGTCGAGGGTATCCTCCCCGAGGATCCCGTAGCCTTCGCGGCGGCTGTTTGCAACTTGATGTAGTTCGGGGATACGGCACCGTAACTAGATTAGAACGAGAGTGGATAATCTCCCACTTTTGGCTCGAATGCGGGCTTGAAGTGAGAGATTTTCCACTCTCGTTTCCTTTTGAATGATCCCTCCGTCCCCAAGGGATCATTTATTTGTGCGGGTTGTGGTTTTGTGACCTGCTGAAATTTAGGATACTGTACATCTGTACGTTAACTCATCTTCGTAGTATATTGCTACCCGCAAAACTCAACACCATTGTGCTTTGAGACGTTAAAGCGCCTACTACAATGGTTGTCGATAGTACGATTCGATTTAACGACAGGATGGATGGTCCAAGCGTGAGTCTCGGCAGCAAACTATCCAATGCAAAGGTGTCCTTTGCGATATTTAAGCGCGACATTAAGCGACTGCTTGTGAACCCCGTCGCCCTGGTGGTTACCCTAGGCGTGTGCGTTATTCCCTCGCTGTATGCCTGGTATAACATCGTGGCAAACTGGGATCCGTATGGAAACACCCAAGGCATCAAGATTGCTATCGCCAACAACGATCGAGGCACCCAAAACGACTTGGTGGGTGAGCTCAACGCTGGCGACAAAGTGGTCGACCAGCTCAAGGAGAATCATCAGTTGGGCTGGACGTTCGTCGACTCGACGGCCGATGCCAAGGAGGGCGTCGAGAGCGGCGAGTACTATGCCGCTATCGTGATTCCCAAGAACTTCTCGGATAACCTGGTTTCGATGCTCGACGGCAACTACCATCAGCCCAAGCTCACGTACTACGTCAATGAGAAGAAGAGCGCCATTGCGCCCAAGGTTACCGATACCGGTGCAAACACCATCGAGGAGCAGATCAACTCGGAATTTGTCTCTACGGTAGGCAAGACTGTTGCCGGTATCGCCAAGGATGCCGGTGTCGATTTAAAGGACAAGGCAACCCAGACTCAGGACTCGCTGGCAAGTTCGGTGTCCGAGGCGTCCGACACCTTGGGCGAGGTGCGCGATTCGATTGGCGATATGAATGCCGCCATCGATAAGAC
>DBFBFY010000141.1:0-3505 GCA_048201615.1 Collinsella sp. | reverse complement strand
CAGGGCGCACCGGACCCCCGGCACGCCCCGCTACTGTAGCAACAACCAAGCAGCCCGTGCAATTCACTACGCTAAAGCATCGGGTTGGAAGATCTCGATGTTCCGACGGCGTTTACGTTGCTGAACTAAATCAATTTGGTTGACTCCAGTTTTTCGATGATCCAGTCGTTGGCTTTGATGACCGGGCGGCGGAAGACGACGCCCAGTGCCAGCGACGGAATCAGATAGCTCGCCAGAATGCCTAGCTCAATCCAGTACTCCATGTGGTACGCACCGGCCATGGCGGCATGCATGGCGTTGATGCCGTGGGTGAACGGCAGGAACGGATAGATCGCCTGGAACACGGGGCCGGTCATCTCGATGGGGAACGTGCCGCCCGAACCGCCGACCTGCATGACCAGCAGCACGACGGCGAGCGCCTTGCCGATATCGCCAAACGAAACCGTAAGCGTGTAGACGATATTGGAGAACACGAGACTCGCGACCCAGCCCGCCAGCACAAACTGCAGCGGGTCGTCGCACTGGATGCCAAAGAACAGGATGTCGCCCGCACACACGAGCGTTGCCTGCAGCAGGGCCAGACCGCCAAAGAACAGGTAGCGGCCCAGGTAGATCTCGTGCAGGCGCACGGGGATGAGCTCGTTGATAAGCTCATCGTCAACCGAGACCTTCATCATGGCCGCCAGCACAATCGAGCCCACCCAGAGCGACAGAATCGTGTAGAACGGTGCCATGGCCGAACCGTAGTTGCGGATCGGATAGACCGGCTTGCGATCGAGCGCGACGGGGCCGGAAAGCGACACGGCCAGACCCTCGGGATCATTGCCGATCATCGTCTTGATCGTAGCGAGGTCATCCGACATCAAGGCGCCGTCGAGCTCGTCCTTAAACGCACTGATCTTGTCCGACGCCTCGCCCAGCTGATCAGAAGCCTTGTTGACCAGCTTTGCAGCTTTGGAGAGGCCCTTTGCCAGCGAACCGGATGCGTCGGTCAGGCCAGCAACAGCACTATCCAGATCGTTCGAAATACCGTTCAGCGAATCCAAAACGCCCGAGATGGTCTTCTTGAGCCCCTTTGCCTTGGCCGAAAACGTAGAGTCGTAGTCAGTCTTGGCGCCCGAGATACCAGCCTTGGCATCCGCGATTGCCTGATCGACCTCGGCACGCGACTTATTAACCTCTGCCATGCTGTCAGAGAGAGACTTCGCGGTGGCCGTCAAGTCCTTGGCGTTGTTGCGATACTCCACAGCAATCCTGCTCAGCGATGTTGCCACAGACTTGAGGCTGTCCTGGAGTTTTTCGTCAGTCACCTGATCGGCAAAGCTGCGGAGCTGGTCGGCCGTGGCGTCGATATCGTCGGCACGCGTGTTGAGCGCCGCCGCGGCATCGTTGAGCTGGGACACTGTAAGGTCGACATGTTGATTCGCGGCATCAAATGCCTTCGCAAGCTCGGCGGACACGTTGTCAAACGAGCCCGCGCTTCCGTCAATCGCGGCATTGATGGCGTCGTTGGCGTCCTTCAGCGCTTCCTTGGAATCGCTAATACCGCTTTTGACATGCTCCATCAGCTGCTTCGTTGACTCATCGACCGTGCCCGTCTGCTTGAGCATGCCGCTCGCCGACGTCAGCGAATCGGACGTGGAGCTCAAAATGCCCGCCAGCGACGAAGCATTTGCCCGAACGTCTCGCAGGTCCTCAATCGAATCGCCGAGCGTCGAGGACAGGTTGGCGATAAAGTTACCCACCTGGTCGGTGCTCATGTAATCGAGCAGGCTGGACACCGTCTTAAGACCGATCGTCGTAATGGTCTCGGTAAAAGTTTTGTTAACCTGGCTCTGGACGGCGCTCGAACCCTTCTCGGTCACGATCTGCGCAATGGCGTTGGCCTTCTGATTCTCGTAGAACTCGATATCGGCATGCTTCACGTCGGTCGAGAAAAGCGTCATCATGTCAGCGCTAAACGTTTTGGGGATAACGACGGCAGCATAGTACGCGCCCGACTTAACGCCCTCGATAGCCTTTTCGCGATTGTTGAGCACAACCCAATCGAAGCTCTCGTTGCCGCGTAGGGTGGCGGTCACGTTTTCGCCCACGTTAACCTCGACGGGGATCAAATCGCTCTCGTAACCCTCATCGGTGTTGACCACGGCGATCTTAAGATTGCCGGTGTTGCCGTACGGATCCCAGCTGCCGGCGATGTTAAACCACGCGTACAGACACGGTACGATAATGAGGCCCATCACGACAACCAAGCCGATCACGGAGCGAGACACGTTTTGGACATCGCGCTTAAACAGATGCAGGATGTTCTTCATTTATGCCTCACCTCCTTTGGAGTGCTTGCCAAGCGCGGTGGTATCTCCATCATTTGTGGCTGTGCTGTCGCTGCCCTGAGATTTATGGTGCGAGCCGATATGCGGCAAGCGGCCCGTGGACTGATCGCCGCCCTTGGCACCACGCTCGCTGGCGTTGAGGCCAAACATGTGGCGGGCGGCAGGAATGGCGGCCGTGTGTTCGCGCATCTCGCGACGCAGGTCCTCATCCGAAAGCGCCGAGATGCGCATCTGGGTATTGAGGCTCGCTCGGATATATTCGATATTGATAAGCCAGCCGCAGATGGCAATAACCGAGATGATCCAAATGACAAGCAGGATGATCTTGCCGTTATTGTCGATATCGAGAACCGTCGACAGGACAAAGAGCAGGACCTGAACGCCCACCACGGCGGCAAAACCGCCCTTGATGTAGTACGGGTAGCGATGTTCAAAGGCGACCGCATGATCGAGCAGTTCGCGACGGTACGAATCGGAATCGAGCATGACGCGCATGGCCGTGCGCAGCGAGTAGCGCTGGCGCGGCAGGTCGTTGGACTCGCAAATCATCATACCGGTCGTGGAGAGCTGTTTATCAAAGAGCAGGTTAAGGTTGAGCAGCAGCGGACGCAGCTGCAGGCCGATAAAGAGCGCCACGATCAAGAACACGCCCAGAATGCACAGGTTAAACAGGTAGTTGAACGAATACATGCCGCCGACCGTCTCGCGCAGCAGATTGATGCCGTAGGTAAAGGGCAGCAGCGGGTGCAGCCACTGGAAGAAGCCGGGCATCATCTCGATGGGGTACATGCCCGACGAACCCGGGATCTGCACGATGACGAGAATGACGCCGATAGCCTTGCCGATATGCTTAAACGTGGTGGACAGCGCATAGATGATATTGACGTAGGTGAACGAAATGGCGATGCCGCCCAGCACGAACAGCAGCGGGCTGACGCACTGCACGCCAATCACCAGATCGCCTACCGTAACGATGATGGCCTGCAACGCGCCCAGGATCACCATGAGCAACCAGCGGCCAAAGTAGCCTTGGCGCGCCGTAAAGCTGCCAACACCTTCACGGTCGACCTCGAGCTTGTAAATGGCGATGAGCACATAGCCGCCCACCCAAAGCGCCAGATTGGTGTAGAAGGGAGCGATGCCCGAGCCAAAGCTCTTGACCGGATAGATTG
>DBFBFY010000140.1:0-15577 GCA_048201615.1 Collinsella sp. | reverse complement strand
CTCCGTCGCCAGGAGGAAGAGCTCGACCTTCTCCCTGCTGTACATGCGAACCTCCAGTCCGAACCGCTTCACGGTCCAACTTTCTGTCCGCACCCCCAAAGCCCTAATCAGTCCCTATTTCACCGCAACTTATATTGGGGCCTTATCAAGCAGGACTTCTATTGGGAAAAGGGCCCAATACAGCAAGGTGCAATTCAGCCAACCCCAGGCATGGCGCTGTTGCACCCCAAGATAAGCGCGCCGGCCCCATAGTAGCCGCAGGCCGGGCACAGGGTTACCTCCCAAATCTTTCCGCAGGACGGAGGAGCCCCCGCAGCGCGAAGCGCGCAGCGGGGGCTCCGACATGTCCGAGGACGATTTGGGAGGTAACCCTGTGCGCGGCCGGACAGATCCCAAAGCCCGCCATGCTTCTTATGTGCAGCAAAGGCAATCCTGCTAAAATACAAAGCGCTCATGTAGTTTAAACGCACGACGATAAGGAGCACCAGTGGGTAACCACTTCCGTACCTCCGGTGCGGGCGATGATGCCCCCAAGACGCAGCCGAGCGTCGCGGGCAGTTGTTTCGCCACTCCGGATTCAGAGGATCAGCTGTTTAGCCCGATCCCCGCACAGCCGGCAGATCAGGCACAGCCGGCGGCAGATCCCTTTGCCTACAACCCCAACAACGATGTTGCGCTTTCCGGCACGGCTGGCTTTGAGCCCGTTCAGACGGTGACCGCTCGCGTGGCTCAGCCTCAGATGAGCGCCGCCACGCCGCAGCCTACTATGGCTGGCATCCCCGACCCCATGGCCCCTGCGGCTCCCGCGCCGCAGCCCACGCAGTCCGGTCTTTTTGCCGGCATTCCCGACCCCACGCAGCCTGCAGCTCCCGTGGTCGAGCGCGATCAGGCCGCCGAGGTCGCAAGCCTCGACAACGCGCTCAACAACCCCGACTTCACGTCGGTGTTTGCGCCCATCGACCCGCAGGCCAGCCGCAAAAAGATGGCCAAGCAGGCCGGTGTCGAGCCCGTCATCCTTATGGAGCACGTCACCAAGATCTATCCGGCGCAGCCCAACAAGCCTGCACTCGACGACATCAACATCGAGATCTATCCGGGCGAGTTCGTCTTTTTGGTCGGTCACTCCGGCTCGGGTAAGACCACGCTGCTGTCGACGCTCAACCGCGACGTCAAGCCCACAAGCGGTCGCATTTTGGTCGCCGGCCAGGATCTCATGAAGATCAAGAACCGCAAGGTTCCGTTCCTGCGTCGTCAGATTGGCGCCGTGTTCCAGGACTTTAAGCTCCTGCCGCAAAAGACCGCCTACGAAAACGTGGCGTTTGCCCTGCAGTGCATCGGCAAGCCCAAGGGCGTCATTCGCAGCCAGGTGCCCGAGGTGCTGCGTCTGGTCGGTCTGGCCGACCAGATGGACTCGCTGCCCGATCAGCTTTCCGGTGGCGAGCAGCAGCGCGTGGCCGTTGCCCGCGCTATGGTCAACCGCCCGCCGCTGCTGATTTGCGACGAGCCCACGGGCAACCTCGACCCGGCGATTTCGCTGGGCATCATGAAGCTGCTCGAGCGAATTAACCGCACCGGTACCACCGTGATCGTCGCTACGCACGATCGCGAGATGGTCGATAGCATGCACCGTCGCGTGATCGCCCTCGAGGGCGGCCACGTAATCCGCGACCAGGAGAGGGGAGGTTACGGCAACTATGGCACCAACTAACGTGGGCTACTCGCTCAAAGAGGCAATCAGCCACTTCTTCCGTAACTGGACCACTTCGCTCGGCGCCGTCATCACGATTTTCCTTTCGCTGTTTATCATCGGCCTGTTCATTATGGGTTCCGCGATGCTGAACTCCGTGATCGGCACCGTCGAGGATCAGGTCGTCATCAACGCCTTTATTAGCGATGACGCCGACCAGGCAGATGTTCAGGCCTTTGAGGCCGAGCTCAAGACGTGGAGCAACGTCAAGTCCGTGACGTACAAGGACAAGGACGACGCGCTGGCCGAGTACACGAGCAAGATGTCGGGTAACGCCGACGCTACCATGAGCGCGCTCGACGGTCAGAACCCGCTGCCGGCTTCGTTTGCCATCGAGATGGACGATCCGTCCATGGTCGAGAGCACGGCCCAGAAGCTCAAGAAGAACGCCGATTTTCAGAAGATCGCGGACGACGGCGACGTTAACGCGAGCGTTCTGTACGGCCAGGAGGAAGTGAGCCGCCTGTTCCAGGTGACGAACTACATCCGTATCGCCGCTGTGGTGCTCGTCGGCCTGCTGACCTTTATCGCGTTCATTTTCATTAACAACACGATTCGCCTGTCCATTACGGCGCGTCGTCGTGAGATCGCGATCATGCGTCTGGTGGGCGCAAGCAACGGCTTTATTCGCGGGCCGTTCATTACCGAGGGCGTGCTGCAGGCCATTTTGGGCTCGCTGCTTTCCATCGGCGTGCTGGAGCTGCTGCGTAACCTGATGGTTCCGCGCCTGCAGGAGAGCATCGGCTGGATGTCGTTTGCGCTGCCGATGCAGTACTACCTGGTGACCTACGCCGCGCTGGTTTTGGTCGGCGTCATTATCGGTCTCTTTGGTTCCGCCATCGCCATGCGCCGCTATCTGCGCGTGTAGGCGTGCTTGGAATTCGTTCCTTCAACGGGTCGTCTCTTTTGGGGGCGGCCCGTTTTTTGATCCCCAGGGGACGGCAGGATTGCGGATCATCGTGGCACTGGTCTATCTACGTGATCCGTTTTCCTGCCGTCCCCTAGGGATCATTTGGGTAGACTCTTGGGGTGTAAACGGCCATCGATAGTAAGGAGGCGCCATGGGGCGCAATAACAAGCATAAGCGTGGAGCTCGCAATAAGCGCGGGCCGGTGCGCAGCGAGCGCCGCCCGAGTCTGACCGGACGCGTGCAGCTCCATGAGCATAGCGCCTACGTTGTAACCGAAAACGGCGACTACAAGGTTATGGGCCGCGGCAAGCGCGAGATTATGGACGGCGATACCGTTGCCGTGAGCATTAAGAACAGCCCGCATGGCGAGCGACGCGCCGTAATCGAGGGCGTCGTCGAGCGTGCAGCCATTAGTGTGGTGGGCACGTACCAGACCGCCGGCCCGCTCGGGGTGATCGAGCCGCTTGATTCTCGCCTTAAGGCCGATTTCTTTATTCTGCCGGAGGACACCTCGGCGGAGCGCTTGGGCGTTCATCCGGGTGATGCGGTCGTCGCACGCATTCTGACATATCCGACGCGCCTGGAATCGGGCACCGTGACGATTGAGCGCCGTATCGGCGGCGATGATGCGCCCGATTTGGGCGTTCAGTATGTGATGGCGCGCTATGGCTATACCGATACTTATCCCGAGGCCGCGCTAGCCGAGGCCGAGGCACTTTCGCTCGATGTGGCCTCGGCGCTCAAGGACCCGCTCCGCCGAGACCTGCGCGACCGCTTTGTCATTACGATTGACCCGGTCGACGCGCGCGACTTTGACGACGCCATCTCGCTGGAGCGCACGCCCGAGGGTGGCTATAAGCTGGGTGTCCATATTGCCGACGTTTCGCACTATGTTGCCTGGGACGGACATATCGATCTGGAAGCCCGCCATCGCACGACGTCGGTGTATCTTGCCGATCGCGTGCTGCCTATGTTGCCCGAGCGCCTGTCGAACGATTTGTGCTCGCTGCGTCCCGACGAGGACCGCTTGGCGTTTACCGTCGACATTGAGCTCGACGCGCAGGGTCGCGTGCGCCATTACGATCCCTATCCCAGCGTGATCCGCTCACGCGTGCGCATGGACTACGACGGCGCCGAGGCGCTGCTGGTACGTGCCGGTGCGGTGGAGTATTCGGTGCTGGAGGGTGCCGCCGAGGATGTTGCCGCGGTTGAAGCGTCGCGCGAGGAAGCGCTCGAGCGCGGGCTTGCGTGCGAGGAAACCGCTCGCGGCTATAACGTCGATTTGGGGGATTTCCTCGTAGCTGCCAACGAGCTCGCCGAGCTTCGCCGCCGTATTCGTCGCGCGCGCGGTTCGGTCGACTTTGATACGGCCGAGATCCGTGCGCTGTTGGACGAGGACGGTGTGCCCGTGCAAATCGTGGCCCGTGAGCGCTCGTGCGCCACGTCGCTGATTGAGGAAGCCATGCTGCTGGCCAACGAGTGCGTGGCGGAGTGGCTGGCCGACCGCGATATCGAGGCCTGCTATCGCGTGCACGACGACCCCAGTCCCGACAGCCTGCACGGTGCCGCCGTGGCGCTGGCACAGCTGGGCATCATCGATGACCGTCGCGCGTCCGGCATTGCCCTGGGAAGCCCCGACGAGCTGCAGGCGGCGGTTGATGCCGCAGCCGGTACGGCCAACGCGCCGCTCGTCAACACGTTGCTGCTGCGCAGTATGCAGCGCGCACTGTACAAGCCGCGCAACGAGGGCCACTTTGCACTTGCCGCGCCGTGCTATTGCCACTTTACGAGTCCCATTCGCCGCTATCCCGACCTGGTGGTGCATCGCGTGCTCAAGCTGCAGTTGGCCTACGAGCGGCTGGGCGGCAAGGACGCCTTGGTGCGTACGCCGCGGCTGATCGGTAAGGGTCGCGAGTCCCTGCCGCGCATCCTGCCGCAAATCTGCCGCGCGTGCAGCGATGCCGAGCGTGCGGCCGACGCCGCCAGCCATGCGACGCAAAAGATCAAGATCGCCCAGTACTACGAGGACCGCCTGGGTGAGCGCTACGCCGGAACGATTTCGTGGGTCAGCAGCATGGGTCTCTTTGTGCGCCTGGATCTGACACAGGTTGAGGGTTTGGTTTCGATCAAGAGTCTGGGCAACGAGTGGTTCGAGTTTGATGAGGACGCGCTCACGCTTACGGGTGCCGACACGGGGACTCGCTATGAGCTGGGGCAGCGCGTGGTCATCGAGGTCTCGCGCGTCAACACCACGCGCGGGCACTTGGATTTCAGGCTTATTCATTAGCCGGAATTTGGTGATTGATAGAGAACGGGGCGGTCTTTTGGGGCCGCCTTTTTTGTGGCGGTTCAATCATCTTGCCGCTCGCGCGTTTGCGTCTTCCGCCTGCTGTAGGGGAGATAAAACCTACCAAAATAAACCTATTCCTTCTTGGGAGGTTTACGAGAGAGCGGGGATGAGATGACAACGGTGTACGGGTATGCGCGGGTGAGCTCGCGTGATCAAAATCTGAATCGGCAGCTGGATGCGCTGGGCGCCTATGGCGTGGAACCGGCGAATATCTTTGCCGATCATGCGAGCGGCAAGGACTTCGATCGACCGCGGTATCGCGAGCTGCTGTGCACGTTGGATTCCGGTGATGTGCTGGTGGTACTTTCCATTGATCGGCTGGGCCGTAACTACAGCGAGATCCTCGAGGAATGGCGGTGCATAACCAAAGAGCTCGGCGTCGCCATCGTGGTGCTGGACATGCCATTGCTCGACACGCGCGCCAGAGACTGTGGTGGGTCGGACGTGACGAGCGCGTTGATTGCCGATATTGTTTTGCAGCTGCTGAGCTATGTGGCGCAGGTGGAGCGCGAGAATATTCACCGGCGCCAAGCCGAGGGCATTGCAGCGGCGCGAGCGCGCGGCGTGCGCTTTGGCCGGCCCCGCAAGCCCTGTCCTCCGCAATTCGAGCTGGTGCGCGATACCTACGAGGCGGGTGATATCACGCGGAGCCAGGCGGCAAAGCGGCTAGGCGTGTGCGTGGGGACGTTCGATCGCTGGATGCGCGAGATGGAGTAGGGGCGCCACGGTCCTTTGGCGCCCCGATTCGAACATTTTGGATTTCGCTACGGCGACAACCGCGTTTGGGGGTACACTCGCTGCTGCTCAAAAAATGACGGAGGTTAGCCCTTGGCGCGTGTGAAGCACATAGTCGGATGGATTTCGGTTGTCCTGCTGGTCGTGACGCTGGCAAGTATTTGGATACTGACGGAGCAAAACGTGGAGCAGACGTCGTCGCTCAGCGAGTCCACCGCGCGTGCGGTGGAAGGACGGGCTGCGGACGTGCGGTCCGACGCCGCGCAGGAGTCCCAGGCGGGGGATGCCGTCGAGGGCGCGGATTCAACGACTGCCTCCGTTCATCCCGACCCGCTTGCGCCCGTTCGTCTGTGGATGGGTGCCAACATTCGTCGCGTCGCACATACCGTTGAGTTCTTCTTTGTAGGACTGTTTGCTTCGGCGACAGCGGTGTGCTTGGGCGAGTGCCTGCCGTGCGCGCGATTCCGGTACGTACTCGCTCTGCTCTTTTGCGCCGTCTGCTCTGTCGGTGACCAAGTGCATAAGATCTTTGTTCCTGGTCGTCATTTCGACATGATCGACCTGGGCTTCGATGCCGCGGGCTATGTCACCGCCATGCTGTTGGTGCTGCTCGCGGCCGCGCTGGCTCGGTGCGCGACCTGTCCCATTGGCGCCCATGCGAGACGCCGTTAACAACTCTGTTACGAATAATGCGACCTCGATGAATCATTTTGTGTCGCGCGTATTTCCGAGCGGTCGGATTTGAGGGGCGAGCGGTAGAACGCTCGCCCCTTGTGCGCCATGATGCGGCACAATGTACCGTAAAAGCTGTTTATATCCGGTACGAATCATTCTTTGGTCTTTAATTCTTCTCAACGGAGGTGTTTGAGATGGCAAACGGATTGCTTTTAAGGCTTCGTGAGCGTGAGCTCAGCGCGAGCCCGGCAGAGCGCAATGTCATCGCATATGTGAGCGCTCATCCGCATGAGGTGGTCGGGCTGTCCGTCCGCGGTCTTGCCGATGCCACGTTCTCCTCGCCCTCGAGCATTTTGCGCTTTTGCAAGCGTTTGGGTTTTGCGGGCTACAAGGAGTTTCAGCGCGAACTGATTGCCGAACTTGCGCTCTTGGGCGACAGAAAGGACGTTGCCCTCGAGGACATCTCCATGGATGACAGCGTCGAGCGAATCGTGGGGAAGGTGATGAAAAGCAACGTGCGTACGATCGAGGCGACGGCGCGAACACTCGATTACACCGTTTTGGAACGATGCGCAGCCTATCTTAAGCAGGCGCGCATGGTCAATCTGTTCGGTATTGGTGCTTCTCGCTTAGTTGCTCACGATCTGGCACAAAAGCTCATGCGTGTCGACAAGGAATGCCATCTGTACGATGACTGGCACGACCAACTCTTGTGCGCCAAGAACATGCACGAAGGCGATATCGGCATTGCTTTTAGCTACTCGGGCTTAACGCAAGAAGTGCTGGACTGCACTGCCGAGGCCCAACGCCACAACTGTCCCGTTGTGGCCGTGACCAAGGTAGACGGATCGTCCAAGCTTGCCACCGTGGCCGATGCCGTGCTCGGCGTTGCTGCAAGCGAGCCCTTGGTCCGCAGCGGTGCCATGGCCTCGCGTATGGCCCAGCTTATGGTTGTCGACGCCCTCTACGCTGCTTACGTTGCGAGCGATTACGAACGGGCGACGCATGTCATAAAGCAAAACTACATCGAGAAACAGGAAAGATGAGGTGAATGAAATGCTCGATTTAACAAAATTCACGACTGAACAGCGTAATCAAAGGTCAATGGACCTCGATACGATGACATCGCTGCAAATCGTCACGACGATGAACGATGAGGATCTTCGCGCCGTCCAGTCGGTTACGAAAGTGTTGCCACAGGTTGCCACGGCAATCGACTGGGCTGCCGAGGCGCTTGAGCGCGGCGGTCGCGTCTTTTACATGGGCGCGGGCACTAGTGGTCGTTTGGGCGTGCTTGACGCTTCGGAGTGCCCGCCTACGTTTGGCGTATCGCCCGATCTGGTTGTCGGGCTCATTGCCGGGGGCGAGACGGCGTTTATCAAGGCTGTCGAAGGTGCCGAAGACAGCGAGGAGCTTGGCGCGAGCGACCTGCGGGAGCGTGGACTCTCGGACAAGGATCTTGTCGTTGGCCTGGCGGCAAGCGGTCGTACTCCCTATGTGGTGGGCGGCCTTGTGTACGCTAAGGCAACTGGGTGCAAGACCATTGCAATTGCCTGTAACCAAGGGTCGAAGATCGGGGAGAGCGCAGATCTTGCCATTGAGCCCGTGCCCGGTCCCGAGGTGCTGACCGGCTCAACGAGGCTCAAGGCGGGAACGGTCCAAAAGCTCATTCTCAACATGATTTCGACCGGTGCCATGGTCAAGATTGGCAAGGTGTACCAAAACCTGATGGTCGATGTACAGCAGACGAACGAGAAGTTGGTGGTGCGCGGCCAGAACATCGTGATGGAAGCGACCGACTGCACGCGCGAGCGCGCTGTTCAGGCGCTTGCGGATGCCGGCGGCCACGTAAAAACCGCTATTGTCTCGGTGCTGTTGGACTGCGATGCCGAGCAGGCTGCGGTAGCTCTTGAACGGGCGCACGGCCATGTCCGTACTGCGGTGAGTGGCCATGAGAAGAGCAATGCCGATGTCCAATAGGTGCACGGCGTGAGCTGATATGACATCCAGACGAGATACCCAATACAAGGAGGAGTTATGACGAACAAAGAGCTGGCTCAAAAGCTGCTGGACCTTTTGGGCGGTAAAGACAACGTGCTCGCAAACGCGGCGTGCATGACGCGCCTGCGCGTGACCGTCAAAGACACGGGCAACGTCGACACGGAGGGCATTAAGGCGCTCGACGGCGTGATGGGCCTGGTTGAGGATGACACGATGCAGATCGTGCTGGGTCCGGGCAAGGTGAATAAGGTGCTCGAGGAGTTCTCCAAGCTCACCGGCCTCGCGAAAGGCGTTGCTGACGAGAGCGTGGTTGACGCTGCGGCCACAAACAAGGCCGCGCAGAAGGCCAAGTACGAGTCTAAGCCGGTTCAGGCCTTCCTCAAGAAGATTTCCAATGTCTTCGTCGCCCTGCTCCCCGGCATCATTGCGGCTGGCCTCATCAACGGTATCTGCAACGTCATTAACGTCTCGACGGCAGGCGCGCTTGCAGGCGAGTGGTGGTACCAGGGCATTCGTTCCATGGGCTGGGCCCTGTTTGCCTATCTGCCCATCTTGGTGGGCTATAACGCGGCACGTGAGTTTGGTGGCTCCGCTGCGCTGGGCGGCATCGCCGGCATGATGTGTATCGCCAACAGTGCCATGCCCCTGCTTGCGCCTGGCGCGGCTGATCCTGCCACTGCCATTCTGCTGCCCCTCACCAGCGCGCAGTACAACCCCGCAGCGGGCGGTATGATTGCGGCTCTCATCGCTGGCGCATTTTTTGCCTGGATGGAGCGTCAGATTCGCAAGGTTATGCCCAACGCACTCGACACGTTCTTGTCCCCGCTGCTGGTGCTCATCATCGGCGCCTTTGCTCTGATGCTCGTCATCCAGCCGGTTGGCGCATGGCTGACGACTGCCATCTTTAGCGTCCTCACCTTTATCTTCGAGAAGCTGGGCGTCCTAGGTGGCTATATCCTGTCGGCAGGCTTCTTGCCGCTGGTGTCCGTCGGCCTGCATCAGGCGCTCACGCCGATCCACGCTATGCTCAACGATCCCGACGGCGCTACCAAGGGCATCAATTACCTGCTGCCCATCCTTATGATGGCTGGCGGCGGCCAGGTCGGTGCCGGTTTGGCGCTGTACTTTAAGACCAAGAACGCCAAGCTCAAGAAGTACGTCGCCGAGTCCATCCCCGTTGGCATCCTGGGCGTGGGCGAGCCTCTGATGTACGCCGTTACGCTGCCGCTCGTTCGTCCGTTTGTGACGGCCTGCCTGGGTGCCGGATTTGGCGGCGCGCTTGCAGCACTGCTTCACATCGGCACGGTTTCTCAGGGCGTTTCCGGTCTGTTTGGCCTGCTGATCGTCGTTCCTGGCCAGCAGCTCGGCTACGTTGCCGCTATGCTGCTTGCCTATGCCGCCGGCTTTGTCCTGACGTGGTTCTTTGGCGTCGACGAGCAGAAGATCAACGAGTTCTTTGGCGAGTAGTTTGACATCGCGAGCCGTGTTGCTCAGGGCTCGCGGCGCGCGGAAGATTTCTTGATGCTATGGTTGTGCCGGCGGGGCTAACTGCTCCGCCGGCCTTTTTTAAAGGAGCGTTGAAGCGTGAAAACGGGTATTTCGATTTATCTTTCCAACCCTCTGCAGGATATTGAGCGGACGATTGAGCGTGGTGCCGCGGCGGGTGCACGCTATGCGTTTACCTCGCTGCATATTCCCGAGGATGGGGGAGCGGCGTATGCCGATAAGGTTCGCCAGGTGCTGTTGCTGCTTTCCGCTCGCGGTATTGCGCTCATTGCCGATGTGGGGCCGCGCACATGCGATTTGCTGGGCCTTGAGCGCATGGAGGACTTGCGTGATCTGGGACTGGAGTACCTGCGCTTGGATTATGGCTTTAGTGCCCAGCGGGTCGCGGAGCTATCCGGTGTATTTCGCATTGTGGTTAATGCATCGACGGTGAGTTCTGATGAAATCGCATCGTGGCGAGAAGCCGGTGCCGATGTGACTCGTTTTGCCGCCTGCCACAATTTTTATCCCAAGCCTTATACCGGTTTAGCTCTGGAGGACATTGCTCGGACGAATCTTCGTCTTGCGGCGCTTGGCTTCGAAATCATGGCTTTTGTGCCAGGTGACGCCAACGTTCGCGGGCCGGTATTCGAGGGACTGCCGACGGTTGAGGCGCAGCGCGGTCGCGCGTCAAAGGTTGCCCTCAACATGCTTGAGCTCGCACATGGCGCCGATTGCGACATTGTTTTGGTCGGCGACCCCGATCTTTCCGAAGCGGGTTGGGCGCAGTTTGCTCAAGTTTCTGCCGGATACGTGGATTTGCAATGTGAGCTTGAGTCCGGCTATGCCTATGTACGTGGGCAGATTCATCACGACCGGCCCGACTCGAGCACCCTCATCTTTAGGTCTCAGGAGTCGCGCACGACGCTTAAGCCGGATTCCGTGCCGACGGATACCGGTGCCGGCGTGCCGCGAAAGACGGGGTCGATCGCTGTGAGCAATAGCGGCTATGGACGCTACGAAGGTGAGCTTGAGATTGCGCGGGTCGATCTTCCCGGTGACGAGCGCATGAACGTTGCAGGCCATATCACGCCCGAGGCAATGGAGCTGTTGCCGTTCATCAAACGCGGATTCGGGGTACGCTTCGTTTAGCGTGTGACCCATGGGCTACAATTGCCCCATCATGCGAAGGCGCCTCGTATGGTGTGTACCTGCGTTGGCCGATCTACATTCGGAGGATTCCCATGACCGTGCTGTTTGTTGAATATCCCAAGTGCTCGACCTGTAAAAAGGCCAAGGCGTGGCTGGACGAACATGGGGTTGAGTATATCGACCGCGATATCGTTACGGACAATCCCGCGGCCGATGAACTTGCGACCTGGATCGCTCGTTCGGGGCTGCCGGTGCGACGCTTCTTTAACTCGTCGGGCATGAAATATCGAGAGCTGGGCCTGAAGGCGCGCCTGGATGCAGGTATGACGGATCAGGAGTGCTACGAGCTGCTGGCGACCGACGGCATGCTTGTTAAGCGTCCGCTGCTGGTGGGCGATGACTTTGCGATTCCTGGCTTTAAGGAAGCGGCTTGGACCGAGGCGTTGCTGTAGCGTCTGCGGAAAGTGCGTCCCGTTTCGAGCGCTGATTCCGGGATGCGCTTTCCGGTTGAGCGCTCTATCGGAAATGGCATCCCGTTTCGAGCGCTGATTCTGGGACACGGTTTCCGGTTGAGGGCTCGACGGGAAAGTAGGGACCAGTTTGAGCTTGAAATCTGGGACGCGCTTTCCGCCGGCGGGCCTGCCCCAGTCAGTCATCCAGCTGCGCCCATTCGTGTGGATCGTAGATCTTTACGTGCTTGTCGGGCGTGTCGCTCCAGTACTCTTCGTCCATAAAGGGCAGGTATGCCTGAATGCCGGGGCAGATAAACGGAATCCGTTGCCGCTGCAGGCGCTCGCGCTGCCGCCGCTCCAGGTTCGTCTCGGATATGACGGTCGGCATGCCGGACAGCTCGACGAGGCTTGCCTGGATGCGCTTGAGGTCGGGGAGCGCCGCATGCCATGACGTCCGCATGATCAAAAATGAGGCGCGGCGGTAGTTTGCCTGCATCACCGTGATGGCGGGGCGCAGTGTGGGATGGATTTTGTCCCGTTCGGGCCAAAGGTCAGCGGTGATCTCGAGGCCCAGGGTCTCCCATAGGTAATCAAGCTCTTCGTCCATGGTGCCTCGATATCTACGCGATCATTGATACTTCGATTGTGTTGCCTGGTGCTATCGTTTTGGCGGTAGAATCTGCCAACGGTTGACGGCTACCGCTCGCGGCGTTTTGCCCTTCGTGTACGGCGGTCGGCTTCACAGGTCCTTCACGGGTTGGACGAAATTAGGCCAATTTGACTGAATTTTAAAAAAGTCAAAATTGGGGCTTGCGTCATGGCGGGACTTCCCGTATATTTCTTTCTTGCGCAAAGGCACAGCCGAGCGCAGCGATGCAGTCATTGGGATGTCGTCTAATGGCAGGACAGCGGATTCTGGTTCCGTCAATGGGGGTTCGACTCCCTCCATCCCAGCCATTGCATTTGCTACATATGGCCCGTTCGTCTAGCGGTTTAGGACGCCGCCCTCTCAAGGCGGAGATCACCAGTTCGAATCTGGTACGGGCTACCCACAAATGAACGCCCGGGCCTCGCAAGAGACCCGGGTTTTGTGTATCGACCGTATATACGGCGCCTGCCGTGTTTCGCTCAGATCGAGGAGTAGCCATGGATCTGCCCATCAGCTTGCAAGACATCACGTATGCCGAGAACTATCTGGCGCAGGGCGACCTGGCTACGGCGACGCCGCTGCTGGAGCGTCTGGTGGAGCTCGCCGAGGAGTATATCGACGCTGAGTGCAAGACGGAGGAGAAGCGCCAATACTTTAGCTTCGATAGCAAGTTTGAGCGCTTGGCCTATCGCCGCGTGGAGAAGGATCCGCGCGAGCTCGTGCAGGTCGAGGTGCCGTTTGACCGCCTGTACTCTGACATGGCGTTTGCCTACATTCGCCAGCAGGATTATGTGAGCGCTCGTAATGCCCTGATGCAGGCTGTGCGTTGGGACCCCATGAACTGCAACTATCGCTTGGACTTGGCCGAGCTGTTCCGCGCACTCGAGGACAAGCAAGAATGGGCATCGCTCTCGTTCTCGGTGCTGGAGCGTGCAAGCGATGGCAAGTGCGCCGCCCGCGCTTACGCCAACTTGGGCCAGTATTTCCTTGAGCCCGAGACCGAGAACGTCTCGGCCGCCGTGGGTTGCGCGCGTCTGGCACTGCGCTTGGCCCCTGGCGATGCACATACGACGCGCCTGCTCAACAAGATCCATACTGCCTATCCGGATGCCGCCGATGAGAGCGACGATCACGTGATGGGTGAATTGGCCCTGCAAGGCGTGCCGACCTCGCCTTCGGCTGAGATTGCCATCTGCCTGATCATGTGCGCCACCGATGCTGCAAGCGACGGCGACAAGCAGGAGGCGACGCGCCTGACGGTGCGTGCTCGCGACTTGGTGGGCGAGGAGGCCTGCGCGGCGATTATCAAACTGGTGCGCGAGAGCGATGCTGAGCTCAATGCTGAGCGCAAGGCAAAGCGCGACGCCGCGGGCTCAAACGCCGATGGAGCCAAGGAGGCCGGCGATGCCCAGTAAGCGCGAGCGCAAGCTCATCTCCAAGAATCGTTCGGCGCATCACGAGTACTTTATCGACGAGACGTTTGAGTGCGGCATTGAACTGAGCGGTACCGAGGTCAAGTCGATTCGCGAGCGCGCGTGCCAGATCACTGACACCTTTGCGCTGATTCGTGGCGGCGAGTGCTGGCTCGTGGGCCTGCATATTCACCCTTATAGCCATGGTGGTGTGTGGAACCGCGACCCTGATCGCCGTCGTCGTTTGCTGCTGCACCGCAAGGAGATTGACTTTCTTGACGGTAAGCTGCGTAATCGCGGCTATGCCCTGGTGCCGCTGGAGCTCTACTTTAATACCGACGGCCGTGTAAAGCTGCTGCTGGGCCTAGGCCGCGGCAAGAAGCTTTACGACAAGCGCGAGGATATGGCCAAGCGCGACGTTCAGCGCGAGATTGACCGCGCCCTCAAGGAACGCAACCGCTAGACACTCTGTAGAAGTTGCGGTGAAATAGTTCCTGCTTGAGGCCAAATAGCCGACAAGCAGGAACTATTTCACCGCAACTTGGTGGAGGGACATGGCTGACCTGCAATCTTGGCACATATGTGTATGGGGCGGCGTCCGTTATGGGCGCCGCCTTTTTTTGTGGGTACATACATCCATGAGGTTCCAACCCGGGTTAGGGGAGTGATTGTTATGGACAAAACTGCATTCTTTACCATGCCGAGCGGTCTGTACGTGGTGAGCGCCGCGGCAGACGGGCTGCGCGCCGGCTGCGTCATCAACACGGCGGTGCAGGTGACGTCCATGCCACCGCGCATTTCGGTTGCCGTGAACAAGGACAACGTTACCTCGGGCGTCATCGCATCGGCCAAAGCGTTCGCGCTGACCGTGATCGATCAGACCGCCGACATGCTCTACATCGGTAACTTTGGGTTCCGCACCAGCAGCGATTATGACAAGTTTGCCAAATACGAGACCCGCGAGACGGCTCTGGGCATGCCCTATGTGCCCGAGCACGCGGCGGCCCTGTTTAGCTGCCGTTTGATCGACACTATGGATGTGGGTACGCATCTACTGTTTATCGGCGAGGTCGAGGATGCCGGGCGCCTGAACGACGAGGCTCCGTTGACCTATGACTATTACCACAAGGTGCTAAAGGGCAAGACGCCGCCCAAGGCGTCTTCGTACCAAGGCTAGAATTGTTGTAAAAACACTTGCATTATTCTATTGAGAACATATACTAATAAGCGAAGTACATCACCAGTCGCGTTCGAGAGGAGAACATCATGGCTGAGGAGAAGAAGACGTATAAGTTTGTGTGCACCGTTTGCGGTTACGAGGTTGAGGTCGACACGCCCGAGCTGCCCGAGGATTACGTGTGCCCGGTGTGCGGCGTCGGCCCCGATGAGTTTGAGCTCGTCGAGGAGTAACTCGTAGACACACGGCGATTAGCCATACAGAGCTCTGTCCAAGGGTCCCGGCTGGATATTCCGGCTGGGACCCTTTTGATTTATCTGACGGTTTAAAACGGCCTTACGTGTTACAGATTGAGACGTTATATCTGGACAGCCACGCTATCCCAATTACATCCCCGTTAGCAGCACGATGTCGAGAATCGTCACGATGACGCCGATCCCTACGAGCAGCGCGTTGAGCGGGCGCGAGTTGGCGTATTTGCCCATAACGCGGGGCGAACTGGTGAGTCGTATGAGCACAAAGACCGTAATCGGCAACTGAAGCGACAACAATGCCTGACTCCAGATGAGACCCTCAAAAGGATTCGGGACGATCAGGCACGCCGCCACTGCGCCGACGAAACAGACCGCCACTCCAATCGATGAGTGCCGATCGTGGATGTCGTATTCCTCGTCGAACATGCCCGCGGTGATGGTTCCCGCCGCCATGCCCGCTGTCACGCTGCTCGATAGTCCCGCGAACAGCAGCGCTACCGCAAAGATGGTCGAGCTCGCCGGGCCCAAGATGGGGGAGAGCGTGGCCGCTGCGACGGCGAGGTCGTCTACGACAATGC
>DBFBFY010000139.1:0-4429 GCA_048201615.1 Collinsella sp. | reverse complement strand
CCTACCAGGAAACGGTGCCAATTCTCGGCAGGCGCCGCACCCTTATGCGCGAGGGTATAAGACGCCTGGAAGATGGGGGCTCGTGGGACACCTCAAGACCCCGTACCAATCGACCTGCGGGGGGATGCCTCCGCGCACCGGCGCCTCGAGGTGCCAGAAACGGGGACACGACCCATGACGCTCCACCAAAACCGCGACTTCCTCTTCACGTCCGAGTCGGTGACCGAAGGCCACCCCGACAAGGTGTGCGACCAGATCTCTGATGCCGTGCTCGACGCCATCCTTGCCAAGGAGGCGCGCCTGCAGGCAGAGGGGTACGTGTCGCCGACCGGCGAGGCCGCCGACCTCACGCGCGCCCGTTGCGCCTGCGAGTGCCTGGCCACCACGGGCCTTGTGCTTGTGTCGGGCGAGATTCGCACCTCAGCCTATGTCGACGTTGAGTCCATCGCCCGCGAGGTGCTCGATAGCATCGGCTACAACCGCGCCAAGTACGGTTTTGACGGGGGCACCTGTGCGGTGCTCAACGCCATTCACGGCCAGTCGAGCGACATCGCCCAGGGCGTCGACGAGAGCTTCGAGGTCCAGTGCGCCGCCGACGACGAGGCCTGCGACCCGCTCGACCTCATCGGTGCCGGCGACCAGGGCATGATGTTCGGCTATGCCGTGAACGAGACGCCCACCCTCATGCCCATGCCCATCTACCTGGCCCACCGCCTGGCCGAGCGCCTGGCCTATGTGCGCAAGGACGGCATCGTGGGCTACCTGCGCCCCGACGGCAAGACCCAGGTCACCGTGCGCTACGAGGGCGGCCAGCCTGTGGCGGTCGAGAAGATCGTGGTGTCGACCCAGCACGACGAGGAGGTCGAGTCCCAGGAGCGCATCCGCCAGGATGTGATCAACGAGGTCGTCCGCCCCGTGCTCGACGCCCAGGGCATCGACTGGTCGAACGCCGAGATTTACGTGAACCCCACGGGGCGCTTTGTGACCGGCGGCCCCATGGGCGACACGGGCCTCACCGGACGCAAGATCATCGTCGACACCTACGGTGGCTACGGCCGTCACGGCGGCGGTGCCTTTAGCGGCAAGGACTGCACCAAGGTTGACCGCTCCGCCGCGTATGCCGCGCGCTGGGTCGCCAAGAACGTAGTCGCCGCCGGTCTGGCCGACCGCTGCGAAGTCGAACTTGCCTACGCCATCGGCGTTTCCAAGCCCCTCTCAATCATGGTCGACACCTTCGGTACCGCACATGTTGCCGAGGACAAGATCGTCGAGGCCGTAGAGAAGACTTTCGACCTGCGCCCGGGCGCGATCATCCGCGACCTGGATCTGCGTCGACCGATTTACGAGAAGACGGCAGCCTACGGCCACTTCGGCCGAGAAGACGCCGACTTCACCTGGGAGAAGACCGATCGAGTCAAAGAACTCAAAGCAGCCTGCGGCCTGTAAGCTAACGAGAAAAGCTACAGCCAAATAACAACACACCAAAAGAAGTACCGGCTCCAACCGGTACTTCTTTTTTATTTATACGGTGGTGAAGACGTTTCGATATGCAAAGTAAAGCGCGTCACCAGCTAATGAATTTTGCAGCACGTGCCCTTCAACCATGTATCCTTAGTCCCGAGGGGCGGGGCATAAGGTCGATCGCGAGTTCCGCACGAGCCGGAGAGCACTTAATGTGCTCTCCGTGCGAGCAGGACTGTCCGAGCAGGCGACCTTATGCCCCGCCCCTCGGGACGACGGAACAGACCAAAGGAGCACCCATGGCAGGCAAGCCACAAACACTAGCTACGACCTCGGCATTCGAGATCTTGGGCCCCGTCATGGTCGGCCCCAGCTCATCGCACACCGCCGGCGCCCTGCGCTGCGCCCAAGTTGCCGCCAGCCTGCTGGAAGGCCGAATCACCAAGGTTACCTTTGGCCTGTGGAACTCCTTCGCCCACACCTACCGCGGCCACGGCACCGATCGTGCGCTCGTCGCGGGCATCCTGGGCCTCGACACCGATGACGAGAACATCAAGCAGGCCTTCGACCTCGCGCACGAGCAGGGCCTCGAATATCACTTTGACATCAAGGGCGACGACGCCTCCATCCACCCCAACACCGTCGACATCGACATGGTCGACGACACGGGCGCCACGGCACAGGTCCGCGGCGAGAGCCTGGGCGGCGGCAAGATGCGCATCAGCCGCATTAACGGCGTCGGCGTCGACATCTCGGGCATGTACTCCACACTCTTCGTGGCGCACTACGACGTCCCCGGCGTGCTCGCCGCGCTCACGAACCTGCTCGCCTACGCACACGTGAACATCGCCTTCTGCCGCACCTACCGCACCGAAGTGGGCGGCCAGGCCTACTCTGTCTTTGAGACCGACGGCGCGCCCGACGACACCGTTATCCCCATGCTACGCAAGCTCGACAATGTCGATTACGCGACCTTTATCGAGCTCCCCGGTTCTGCCTCATCGCTCTCCCCCGGCGTCTCGGCAAAGGAGATCTTCGACGACGGCGAGCAGCTGCTCGATGCGTGCGAGGAACTGGGGCTCAGCATCGGCGCCGTCATGGCCGTTCGCGAGGCGCGTCTGACCGGCGAGGCCCACGCCGTCGCCGCCATGCGCCGCGTGCTCGACGTCATGCGCGAGGAGACCACGGCCCCCATCGCCAATCCGCAGCGATCGCTCGGCGGGCTTATCGACGGCGAGGCCAAACTCGTCGCTGCCACCAGCCGCAACGATTTGAGTGCAAGCCTGATGGGCCCCGTTCAGACCGAAGCCGTGGCCCGCGCCATGGCCGTACTCGAACGCTCCGCCACGATGGGCGTAATCGTCGCCGCTCCCACGGCAGGATCCGCGGGTGTCGTGCCCGGCTGCGTGCTGGCGCTCGCCGACCACCTGCAGCTGAACGACGAACAGGTCATGGACGCGCTCTACTGCGCAGCTGCCATCGGCCTCAATCTCACCACGAGCGCCTGCGTCGCCGGCGCCGAGGGCGGCTGCCAGGCCGAGGTGGGAAGCGCCGCCGCCATGGCAGCCGCCGCGCTGGTGCAGATGCTCGGCGGCACGCCCGAGCAGGCGCTCGACGCCAGTTCCATCGCGCTGAGTAACCTGCTGGGCCTCGTTTGTGACCCCGTCGGTGGCCTCGTGGAGGTGCCCTGCCAAAACCGCAACGCCATCGGCGTGGCAGCGGCCTTTAGTTCGGCACAACTCGCCCTCGCAGGAATTAAGAGCCTGGTGCCGTTTGACCAGATGGCACATGTCATGCTCTCGGTGGGTCATGCGTTGCCGGCCACGCTACGCGAGACGGCAAAGGGCGGCATCGCGCAGGCTCCGGCCGCACTTTCGGCCTGTGCAAAATGCGGTGTGTGCGGATAACGGCTAAGAACGACTCAAAGGTGGGACAAATGTCCCACCTCTTTTGAATGCCACCGTTTCCGTACCACAAACAGCAGGGCAATCGCTATAATGCAAGCCCAGTAAAAACACGATGAGCCGCAAGGCGAAATTCGAAGGATATGCATACGATGTCGCAAAACGATCGAACTCAACTGATTCCCGATCCGCAGCAGCCGAGCAGGCACACCGGCGGCGTTCAGTCACCGCGCCCTATCGCGCCGAGCCACGGTCAGCAGCGTGGTGTGGCAAACGCTTCTCAACGCCCGAACCAACAGCGACAGCAGCGTCAACAACGTCAGCAGCGCCAGGCAAACGGCAATGCGCCCAAGCAGCCCCCCACGCACGCTCGAGGCGATCGTGGCCCCGCACGCAAGTCCGCCGAGAACAGTAAGTCAGGCAAAAAGACGACGCTCTTTGTCGTCCTAGGTCTTATCGTCATTGTCTATATCGTAGGCATCGTAGCGTTTTCGCAGGTAGCCTACCCCAACACCACCATTGCCGGTGTCGACGTCTCGTTCTCCAACGCTTCGTCTGCTGCCACCAAGGTCAACTCGGCATGGAAGCACTATAAGCTCACCGTGACAGGCGATGACTTTAGCTGGACCTATCAGCCCGAGTCCGATGAACCCATCGTCGACGGAGAGGCTGCCGCAAAAGAGATCATCAGCCACAACGAAGCCTTTGTATGGCCGGTCCGCCTTGTGGAATCCTTAAGCGGCAAAACCAAAACAACCGCTACCTCCAACGAAGTCGATCTTGATCAAGACGTCGACCTGTCCATGCTCTCCGACACCTTTGACCAAAAGAAATTTGAGAAGGATCTGGGCGCCGCCATCGACGAGTTTAACGAGGGGCGTTCGGGCACGTTCGAGGCCAATAGCTCCTATGACGAGCAAGCGGGCAAGTTTACCGTCGAGAAGGCGCGCTCCAACGAAAAACTCAACCGCGAGCATGTCATTAAGTATGCCGAGCTCGAGCTTGCCTCGCTGGCCGAGACCGTAGATCTTTCCAAGCTCGGCAACGATGCCTATGAGCCACTC